>CAKUSI010000233.1 GCA_934678955.1 uncultured Austwickia sp.
GGCGGTCGCGTACTCGGGGTGGTTGCCGACGTCCAGATAGAGACGGCCGCCGTTGGCCAGGAAGACGTTGCTGCTGTAGTGCGTGGCCACCAGGTCGTAGAAGAGGTGCCGGGCGACCTCGTCGGGGGTGAGGGTACGGCGGCCGGCGTCGGTGCACTGCACTCCGTACTCGGTCTCCACGCCCATGATGCGACGGTCCACGATCAGCCCCCTGCCGTCGTCGCCGGCCCGTGCCCCGGATGGGTGGTGGCCCCGTGGCCCGGATGGGTGGTGGCCCCGTGGTCCAGGTGGGTGGTGGCCCCGTGGTCCGGGTGGGTCGATGCCGTTCCGTGACCGGGATGCTGGGTGGCGGGGTTGGACGTCGCGGGCGCGTGGCCGGGGCCGCTGCCAGCGTCGGCGCTGGTCGTCAGGGCATCGAGGCGGCGGAAGGTGCGCCGTGGACGGGACCGGTCCAACAGGGCCACCTCGAGGCGGTGCGGCTCCTCGCCGCCCGTACCCGCACTGCCTGCACCGGAACCGCCTGCCGCAGACCCGCCTGCCCCGGGAAAGCCCGTCCCGGAGCCGCCCGCCTCGCGCAGCGCGCGGGTGGCGTGCCGCAGCATTCGCTCCAGCGGGATCCCGGGGCGATCGCCGGCCGTGGCGCTCCCCTCGGCTGCCTCGTCGTCCGTCGCCACCGCCTGGTCGTCCTGAGCCAACGCCCGGTCGTCCTGCGCCAGCGATTGGGCCAGGTGGGCGGCCACCGCGCCGGCCGCTCCCCCGGCGACCGCGACACCGCGTTCGTCCATGACCGAGCCGTCGTAGGCGACCCGATAGATCTCGTCCTCCTCCGGGGTGGCCCCGAGCTGGGCCAGCAGGATCTCCACCTCGAACGGCTTGCTGTGCAGGGCGAACGTCGCGCCGAGGGTCTGCGCGTACGCTCCGGCCAGGGCCCGCGCGGTGACGTCGGCACGGTCGTAGGAGTAGGCCCGCAGGTCCGCGTATCGGATCCCGGCGACCCGCAGGGACTCGAACTCGTGGTACTTGCCCACGCCCGCGAACCCGATCCGGTCGTGGATCTCGGCGATCTTGCGCAGGCTGGGGCTCGGGTTCTCGGCGACGAAGAGCACGCCCTCGGCGCAGCTCGCCACGACGACCGAGCGGCCACGCGCGATGCCTTTGCGGGCGAAGTCGGCCCGGTCGGCGATGAGCTGTTCTGGGGAGACGTAGAAGGGGACGCTCACCGGGCACCGCCCGGGTTGCCGCGGCGGTCGGCCACCAGCTCCTCGACCAGGCGCGCGAGGTCCGCATCCTCCACGAGCCGCGCGCCGGAGGCGTCGACCACGGCGCAGGTGGGCCAGATCCGTCGCGCCACGTCGGGGCCCGCGGTCCCGGTGTCGTCGTCGGCCGCGTCGTAGAGGGCCTCGAGCGCGACCCGCAGCGCCGCGTCCGCGGTGAGGTCCGGGCGCCAGAGCTTCTTCAGCGCGCCGCGGGCGAAGGGCGCCCCGGAGCCGACGCCCGCGTGGTCGTTTTCCTCGTAGCAGCCCCCGGCGACGTCGTAGCTGAAGATGCGCCCGCGACCGGCGGCGGGGTCGTAGCCCGCCAGGAGCGGCACGATCGGCAGGCCCTGCAGGGCCCAGGGCAGGTGGGTGCGGATCATCGTCCGCAGCCGGTTGGCGCGGCCCTCCAAAGTCAGGCAGGCGCCCTCGATCTTCTCGTAGTGCTCCAGCTCCACCTGGAACAGCGCGACCAGCTCGGTGGCGAGGCCCGCGACTCCGGCGATGCCGACGAGGGTGAACCCGTCGGCGACGTAGACCTTCTCGATCGCCCGGTGCGCGATGAGGGAGCCCGCGGTGGCGCGCCGGTCGCCGGCCATGACGGCCCCGTCGGCGTGGACGAGCGCGACGATCGTGGTGGCGTGCGCCGGGCCGGTCGGGGATCCGCCGACGGGACGTAGCGGAGTTGCGTCGCCGAGGGCCGCGATCCCGCCGGGGGTGGGCCGCAGGAGCGGCGGCAGCAGCTCGGGCGCGTGGCCGGCCAGGAAGCGGGCGAAGGAGGACGTGCCGGCGTGCAAGCATCCGGCCAGATCTACCTCCGGCCCGCTCGCCGGTGGGGTCACTGGCCGCCCTTCTGCACGAAGGAGCGTACGAACTCCTCGGCGTTCGATTCGAGGACCTCGTCGATGTCTCCCAGCACGGCGTCGATGCCCGCGTCCAGCTCGGCCTTCATGGCGGCGGCCTGCGGCGCCGGCGGGGCCGGGTCGACCGGCGGCTCGGGCGCCGGGCGCTCCTGCTGGGGTCGGATCTGCTCCTGATTGGCCATGACGGTCCTCCTGGGCGGGTCGGGCTCCGCGCCAGCCTAGTCTTTGGCGGCTCCGCGGTCCTGCGGCCGCCGCGGCGGCGGGCTGGAGGAGCGGTTGCCGCCCGTGGGCGGGAAAGGTACGGGGGGAGCTGGGGTTTTGCGTACGGTTGCCGCCCGTGGGCGGGAGATGTACGCGACCCAGCTCCCGGCCGGCCGGGTGAACGCTCGTGAGTACGGGTGCACTCTCGCTAGCGGGCCTGGTGGCCAGGCCGCCGAACCCCCCTCGGGTGTGGTGGGCTCCTCCGGGACCGGATGAACTCTCGCCACAACGAGAGGTCACCCGTCCTGATGAGAGTTCACCCGGCCCGATGAGAGCTCAGCCACGATGCGAGGAGCCCGGTGACGTCGTGCTCGACAGGGTCACCAGCGACATGGTCACCAGCGGCGTCAGTTCAGCCGTCGACGCGCGAGGTGTGGCGGAGGATCTCCCCGGTGAGCGGGCCGAGGACCGGGGAGCTCAGCGCGTGCCCCATGCCCGGGATCGTGACCTGACGAGCGCCGGGGATGGCCGCGGTGATCCGGGAGGCGGCGGGCGGGGGGTTGATGGGGTCGGCTGGCGCTTCGATGACCAGCGTGGGCGTCGTCACCGTCGACAGCGCGGCGCCCCGGTCGAGGCCGGACTGGTCGGCGCGCGCGTGCACGGCCGGGGAATCATGCCGCCCGGTGTGGTCGATGACGCGTCGCTCCAGCCGGCGATATTCGTCGGCGTCGAACGGCAACGCGTCGCCGTTGAGGAGCCGCCAGTGCTCGACCCGGAAGTCGATCTCCGCGAGCGGATCGCGCGCGTCGCCGAGGTGCTCCCAGAGCGCGAGCAGTGTCGGGTCGATGTCGACGAAAGGCGGGGGTGCGCCGTCCGGGCCGGCCCCCTCGAGGGCCGCCGTACAGAGAACCGTGGCAGACAGGAGCCGCTCCGGAGCGTCGATGAGGAGCAACTGCACCAGTGTTCCGCCCATGGACATTCCGACCACGTGGGCGCGCTGGATCGCGAGTCCGTCGAGGACCGCGACAGCGTCACGCGCCAGATCGGCCACGGAGTAGGGCCGACTGTCGAAGGCCCAGGTCGACCGACCGGTGTCGCGGTGGTCGTAGCGCACGACGCGATGACGCGCGCCCAGTCCCGTGACCAGATCGTCCGGCCAGGCGAGTCCGGAGGCGTTCGCGCCCATGATCAGGAGCAGCGGCGACCCATCGGGCCGGCCCGACTCCTCGACCCAGAGCCTGGTGTCGTTGTCAACCTCCACGAAGCGTTCCACCACGACATTCTCCCCCCAGGTCGGGCACCCCATGGGAGCTGGTGGACACGGGACGTGAAGTAGATGCGACGATGCCCTCGGAGCCTTGAGGTGGCGTTGTGTGCGTTCTCTGCCGATCGTCGCCGCGGTTAGCCACCGAAGCCGAGGAATACGAGCAGTCGTCGCTCGACCTCGACCAGGGTCGTAGCCTGGAGGCGCCCCAGAACGGTGTGGGCGTTGCTGCGGCGGATCGTCGTGATCTTGTCGCCCATGAGGTAGCTGTCCTGGGCAAGGCCGTTGCTCTGCTCTGCTGACACCGGGACGCGCAGGAGCGGCGCGTCGACCTCGGTCGTGGTAAAAGGGCAGATCGTCAAGGACTCGGTGGCGTCGAAGCGTTCATCCTGAACGATCAGGGCTGGTCGGGGTTTGCTTGCGTACACGCCACCGGCGACAGTGACGATGTCGCCGCCTCTCATCCGTCCCAGTCTTCTGAAACAGCCTCGACGAAGTCCACGTCGTCGGATCCCCGATCAGCAACGGCCACGAGTGCCGACTGGCGATGCGCCTGCGCCGCGAACTCAGCGGAGCGAACGTCGGGTACCCAGATCTGGATCGAACGCAGGCCTTGGGTTCGCATCCGTGCCCCCATAAGAATGTCATGACTCCCAAGAAGCCGAGCATTCCAGCACTCGATGTCGCAAGCCGTGAGCGAAGACAGCCCCGGATACTCGATGGATCGGAGAGTCAAATATTTCGCATCACTCTCATTCAATTCTCGACAGAACAGCAACAGATTGCATGGTGTCTTCCTTCAGGCACCGCCGATCACCATCCAACTGGATATCGGCGCCCCTCGTCTGAGCCACGCTCCCTCCCCCCTGAATCTGAGTCCCATTGCTCACGGTCTTACCGCCAGGCAGTTGTACCGACGGAGAAGGTGAGTCATCCGCCCACCGGCTTCCTCGAGGCCAGGCCACGAGCGCCGGACCAGGCTCACCTGAGTCTTCCAACTGCCAGCACCCGGCTTCATCAAGTCGCAGTACGCCGCTGACGCTCGCATCGTGTGCTCCCCCCGGGCCGACAAGCAGCAGGCCACCACGATCGGTCGTCGTCGTGATCGAGGTCGAGACCGCATTCGATGTCGCGGCCGCCGGGTCAGCAGCTGGGGTCGTCGAGCAGCCCACCATCATGAGAAGCGGCACCGGCCACAACCAACGCCTGAGACTCACCACGCGCGCGCTCATGGGCCAAGACGTCGCCTTCGTGCACGAGTTCATTTCTCCCCCAGTTAATTGTCCCGCCAAGCCTGCGCAGGGAGTCTATTCCACATCCCGTCCAAGTGAGGCCATCAAGCGAACCCGATCATTTGTGTCCATGGGCTCTTCGGGAATCGACGCAGATCAGGCGATCTCTGCCCGACGCCGTCACAAGTTCCAGATCCACCTGAATATGGCACACGTCACCTGGGATGTCATCGGCCGCCACTCCGACGACGGGATCATTCCCACTCGGCCAGCAGGGACGTCGCGTCCGGGCAGCGGTCCAGCAGCGCCTCGCTCTGCGCTCGTGTGCCGCTCAGCGGGTCCATCGTCAGCAGCCGCCGGCCGGGCTGGGCCCCATCGCCGTCGAAAACCAGCGAGTCCCACGACGCCGAGGTCAGCCGCGCACCGTACCGGCGCACGCACTCCCCCCGGAACCACGCCCGGGTGTCGCTCGGCGGCGTCGTCACCGCCGCCTCGACGTCCTCCGCCGGGATCAGCCGCTCCAGCGCGCCGCGCTCCTCCAGCCGCCGGGCCAGACCCTTGCCGGGGCGCATATCCGACCACTGCAGGTCGATGGCCGCGAGCCGCGGATCATCCCAGGCCAGGCCGTCGCGCTGCCGGTAGCCCTCCAGCAGCGCCAGCTTCGCCACCCAGTCCACCTGCGTGCGGGCGCTCATCACATCGGTGCCCAACTGCGTCATCAGGTCCTCCCACCGGCGCAACACCTCGGCCGTGGCGCCATCGCCATCGGCGTCGCCATCGCCATCGGCGTCACCGTCGCCATCGGCGTCACCATCGCCATCACCGCGGCCGTCGCCCTCGCCCCTGCCCGCGGCCCCGCCGGTCCGCTCCAGGTGGGCCCGCACCAGCTCGTAATAGGCCCACAACAGGTCCAGCCCGGTCAGCCGGCGGTGCTCCACCGTCTCGACGGTGGCCGTCAGCGTCGGGTCGTGGCTCAGCGTGTGCATCGCCGCGAGCGGGTCGAGCAGGCGCAGGTGAGCGCCTCCGTACGCGTCCAACCCACCCGCCTCGATCAGGGAGAGCACCAGGCTCGTCGAGCCCATCCGGACCAGCCCGGCCACGTCGGCGAATGTCGCGTCGCCGACGATCACGTGCAGCCGGCGGTGCTTCGCCCGGTCGGCGTGCGGCTCGTCGCGGGTGTTGATGATCGGCCGGCGCACGGTGGTCTCCAGCCCGACGAGCGCCTCGAAGAAATCGGCGCGCGAGCTGATCTGGTAGCCGGGCGACGAGCTGAACTGGCCGATCCCCACCCGCCCGGCGCCGCACAGCAGCGAGCGCGCCACGAAGAACCCCGTCAGGTCGTCCACGACCCGCGAGAACGGGGTGGCGCGCGAGAGCAGGTAGTTCTCGTGGAAGCCGTACGAGGAGCCCTTGCCGTCGGTGTT
>CAKUSI010000234.1 GCA_934678955.1 uncultured Austwickia sp.
CCGGGTTGGGCCCGAAGTCCCGGGACCGAGCCGGTCGGCAGCGGGACCAGGAGATCGAGCAGCTGCGGGCACGGGCGCAAAAGGCCGAGGCCGAGCTTGCGAAGACGAAGGCCGCGTTGGATCTTGTGGGAAAAGCACACGCGCTCTTGGAGGCGCTCTCCGAGAGCGCGGAGCTACCGAAGCGGTCGCAGCGGTGATCAACCCCGCCGTCGCCGAGCTCGCCGAGCACGTCGGGGTGAAGCGGGCGTGCCAGCTGCTGGGCCGGCCCCGGGGCAGCCACTACCGCGCCAAGCAGTCCGCGCGGGTGCGAGAGCCCCGTCCACGGCTGGCACCGCCCAACGCACTCACCACCGCCGAGCAGACGCACGTTCTGCGGGTGCTGACCTCGGAGAGGTTCTGCGACAAGTCCGTGGCGCAGACCTGGGCCACGCTGCTGGACGAGGGCACCTACCTGTGCTCGATGTCCACGATGCACCGGCTCCTGCGCAAGCATGGTGCGGCCGGAGAACGGCGCCGGCAGGCCACCCACCCGCCGACGAAGAAGCCTGAACTGCTGGCCACCGCACCAGGGCAGATCTGGTTCCTGGGATATCACCAAGCTGCGTGGTCCCGGCCGCGGGATCTGGTTCCAGCTCTACGTCGTGCTCGACATCTTCTCCCGCTACGTCGTGGCCTGGACCGTCCAGGCCAACGAGGACGCCCAGATCGCCACGACGATGCTGCAGGAAGCGATGGGCGTGCACGGCATCCCCGAGGCGATCCACGCCGACCGGGGCACCTCGATGACCTCCAAACCCGTCGCGCAACTTCTGCTCGACCTCGGGGTGGACCGCAGCCATTCCCGGCCACGGGTGAGCAACGACAACCCCTACAGTGAGGCGGCGTTCAAGACCCTGAAGTACGCACCCGTCTTCCCCGCCAGCTTCGGGTCACTGGCCGACGCCCGGACATTCTGCGAGACGTTCTTCGACTACTACAACCACGAGCACCGCCACTCCGGGATCGGGCTGCACACCCCCGCGTCGGTACACCACGGCACCGCGACCGAGATCCGCGCCCAGCGCCAGCAGACGCTCAATGCAGCACACGCCGCCCACCCCGAACGGTTCGGCAACCGCCAGCCCCAGGCGCCCAAGCTGCCCACGGCCGCCTGGATCAACCCGCCCTCACCACAGACCCTCATACAGACCGCGTAACGAGACGTGTCTCAGCCTGCTTGACATCTTCCGCGTCCGCACCCAGCCCACCGTGCGACACCTCGCCGACCCGTGGGACGGCGACTTCCGGGCTGAGCGCTCCGGGGAGACCGCGACCCTGCAAATCGCCGGCCACGACATCGTGGTCAACGCGTCGGACATCATCCGCTGATCGCGCGCTGGTCGCCGGGATGCCGGCCCCGCATGGCGCGCGATCCGTGGCGATCTGAGCGCCCATCACCGTCCACAGCCTGCCGGCGCCGGTGACGTGTCCACAGGGCTCCACGCCCTACGGCGCACCCATACCGCTCCTGCGTAGCCTCCCGATGAACCGGGTTGACGCCAGACAGCCCGGCCCGTCCATACTGACGAGCATCGGGAGGAGGAACCCCGCCATGAGCCATGCCATCTGGTCCAGCCCTGTCAGCCAATCTCACCTGCCTCAACGACCGATCACCCGTGAGGAGTGGGAGGAGGACTGGGCACGACGCGAGGACTGGTTGGAGCTCGTGAACGGCATTCTTACCTTGAGTCCCAGGGAAAACGGCCTGAACATGCGCGCGGCGCGCCGTCTCAGCGAAGCCCTTGCCGCCGTCCTCGGCGAAGGGTGGGAGCGATTCACACATATGGCACTGCGGCTGACTCCCCACCCTGGCGCGACGATCAGATTCCCCGACCTGACGGTCGTGCGCCCGATCGGCCTCATCGACACGGACGAACTGGACGCGGCAGACGTCGCCCTGGTCGTCGAGGTGCTTTCCCCCAGCACTCACCGGACGGACCTGACGGACAAGCGACGCGAGTACGCCTCAGCCGACATCCCGGCATACGTCATCATCGACCGCGAGCGCGCACCTCGTCTGAGGCTCCTGACCGACCCCGCCGACGGCGACTACCGGACCGAGCGCTCCGGGGAGACCGTCACCCTGCGTATCGCAAGCCACGACATCGTGGTCAACGCGTCGGACATCATCCGCTGATCCGAAGTGCGGGTGCCTTCCCGCCGCCAGTGCCTCCGGCACGCTGACCCTCATGGAGAGGGGGAGCCGCATGAGCATCGACGTGGCCGCCCGACGGCCGTCGCTTGCGGAATGGGACCGATTCTGCGATGAGCAAGAAGACGCCTACGAGTTCGTCGACGGCGTCCCCACCGTGGCACCACCCGAGGCCTTCCGAAACATCGACGCCGCAGCCTTGCACGCGAAGTGAGGGATCCACTCCCACCGGGCCGGGCCCAGTTCTTCATCTCGCAACGTGAGATCCCCGACCGTCACGACCCGCGAGACGGGGGAGCCCATTCGCCACCGTTATTGTTTCGTGACCAAGGTGGAGGTCTCCCGACGACCTGAACGGCCGTTGAGGAAGGTGAGTATCTCGCTTGCCCTCGGTCGGCGAGCCCAGGCAACACCCCACGGCGCTCCCCCTGCGCGCAGCCCCCTCCGCGCGCCAGCCGGCCATCGATCACGGACGATCATCACCGGAGAGGATCCCCATGAGCCAGCACCCTGCCCCCACCGCGCCGAGCCCCCGACGCGTCCGCCCCCTCGGCGCCCTGGCGACGCTCGCGCTCGCGACCGCTGGCACCCTGGCCGGCCCCGGGGTGGCGTCCGCCGCCGACGCTCCTCCCAAGCCCGTCAAGATCTCCCCCACTCAGGCCCCCAAAATCGTCGACCTGCCTGGCTCGGAAAATGACGCCGTCGTGGTCACCAACGCCGTCGGCGTGACCTGGAAGGTCTACGAAACCGGTGAGGACGCGCCCGAAAGCCCGCTCACTTTCACCGCCAAGCAGCGCACGCAGTCCGTGCCGACCGGCGGCGGGGAGAGCCTCACCGTCACGGCGACGGCCGCCGAGGGATACACGCTCGCCTCCGACGTGACCTCGTGGGAACTGCCGTACAGCACGGGCGTCAGCAACATCACGGACATCACCAGCGAGACCGTGCCGTCGGTGAGCGACTACCCCGGAGTCGACAAGGACTTCGTCACCCTGACCGCCGTGCCCGGGGTGGAGTGGCGCATCAACGGCGCGACCGTGCCGGCGTTCAAGAACACCAAGGGCTTCCCGATCAAGAAGACCATCGAGGCCTTCGCCAAGAAGAACCCCGAGGCGACGACCACGCCCTACGACCCCGCGAAGGACGAGGGGGTCGTCGTCACGGCCACACTCCTGAGCGGCTACGCGTGGGGTCCAGCCGATGACGGCGGCGAAGCCGGCACGGACCCGATCTCGTTCGACAACTCCGTCCTCGGCCTGACCGCCAGCGACGTCGTCTCGATCCCGACCACGGCCATTGATGCGGCGATCGCCGTCAACGCCAACCTGCCCGGCAGGACCCGCGACACCATGCTGATCAAGCCTGTGCTCGGCGTGAAGTGGTCCGTCTGCGGCGGCAAGACGTTCGCGATCACCAAGCCCACCGTGAAGTCCGCCTCCTGCGACGCGACCAACGGCGATGTCCCGGTGAAGGCGATCGCCGACAAGGACTACAAGATCGAAACGGGTGAAGAGGACACGACCAGCTACAAGACGTCCCTGTCCTTCGAGGACAAGAGCGCCGCACTCGACGTGGCCGTTGACGCGTCCACCGACGTCGTGAAGATCGAACGCAATGGCGCCAGCCAGGACACGCTGCGCATCAAGCCCGTCCAGGGCGTGACCTGGCAGTACGCCTACGCGCCCGCGGCCGGCAAGACGCTGACGTGGCTCAAGGTGCCCGCCCCGAAGAAGAACGTCACGGAGTCCGTCATCTCGATCAAGGCGGCCAAGGGTGCCACCGAGACGACGGTGTACGTCCGTCCGCGCCCCGTGGACTTCGACCATGCCGTCACGGGCTGGTTTGCCGACAGCGAACTCCCAGCCGGCGTCGACGGGGCCCAAACGTACGTCTTCGCCTCTGCACCCACGCCCGTCGACGTCGTCGCCCCGACCATCGAAACGACAACGACGTTGGCGCACATCCCCGGGATCGCCTCCTGGCAGGTCGAGCAGACCGTGAAGGTGGGCGACAAGGACCGAGTGGTCAAGAGCAAGGTCGTGGTGGCGCCCTACGCGTCCGTGGTCGTCCAGACGGCCGGCACGAACGTGAAGCTCACCCCCGTGCCGGACAAGGATCACAAGATCGCGTCCTGACCTCCACGCCCTTTGGGGGGGAATGGAGGTGACGGCCGGACCCTGAGGGGTCCGGCCGTCACCATGTGACGCGCACCACTCCATCCCCGTCCACAGCGCTGCGGAGGGGAAGCTCGCTGCGGCTGGGACCTGGCCGATAGGTAGCAGAGTGGACCAGCATCGCTCGACGAGCTCGCGTCCCCAAACGGAAGGCCCTTGGTGCACGAACCCGGAACGCCTGCTCACCGGCAGGACCCGTACGACCGTTTCCTGCGCAGCCTCCCCACGGAAGCGAGGGCGCTTCAGGGAGTGGGCGACGTGGACACATACCGGGTCGTCGTCGCCACCGACTGGACCAACGTGACGCTGCCCGTGACCGTGACGCGCGCGTTCGCCGCGATCATCCCGCCCGCTGCCCCCGTCACCCTCGTGTTCAGCGTCCCTACCGCGCCTGACCTCGACGACGCCGTGAAGCTCGACCTCCTGCTGAGCGAGGCGGCTCCGAAGGGCGGCGTGCGCGCTGCGCTGGAGTCCTTCGCGGACACCGGGGCCCGCCCGGCGCTGATCGCCTTCGTGCCCGGCGGAGACCCACACGTCCTGCTCAGCGAACTCGGCCGCGGCCTGACCTCCCTGCATCACCTGGCCGACCACCTCCGCACACCGGGCGCGGTCGCATCCTCGCCGCCGCCTCGTCAAGGACAGATGCCCGGTCTCGCGGAGCGCTTGGAGCAGTACAAGGACCTTCCTGGTCCCTCCTAGGGAGGCCATCCCTGACCCCGCGCCGGGATGGCAGGACGCCCGGGAACGACATCAGCACCCCGGCCGGCCTTCCACAGGACGCCGAAGCGCGGCGCCCTGTCCACAGGACGCAGTAGTGCGCCACCTCTTGGCACCGATGTCTCGTAGCGTCCCGACCAGACCCTGGGCCGCCGACGCTGCAGTTGACGAGCCGTCAGTCGGCCCGCCCATACTGAGAACGCCGGGAGGAGGAACCCGTCATGAGCCAAACCCTGCCGACCGTCCCCGAGGCGATCCCCGAGACAACCGCGGCACGCCTCGTCGCCGTCGACCACTTCGTCACCCACGACGCATGGGTCAGCGAGTGGACCACGCGCGCGGAGACGTACGAGCTTGTCGACGGCATCCCGCTCATGACCCCGCCCGAACACCCCAGGAACGTGGACGCCGGCAGCCGGCTCCTCATCCAGCTCAGCCAGACCCTGGGCAGCGGCTGGAGCTACCTGCCCGGCGTCGGAGTGCGCATCAGCGGGGACCCCCGGCCGACCTACCGCATCCCGGACTTCGCACTCATCTCACCCGGCGCACACCTCGACTTGCCTCTCGACCCGGCACCCATCGCCCTCGTCGTCGAAGCCCTCTCCCCCTCCACCCGTGACGAAGACCTCGGGCGAAAGCGGCGGGACTACGCCAGCGTGGGCATCCCGCACTACCTGATCATCGACCGCGACCGCACGCCCCGGTTGACGCTCCTGACCGACCCCGCGGACGGCGACTACCGAACCGAACGCTCCGCGGAGACCGTCACCCTGCACATCGCGGGCCACGACATCGAGATCGATGCCACCGACATCATCCGCTGATCGTCGGTACAGGTGATGCTCGTTCAGGGACGGGTCGACCGCTCCGAACCTGACTGGTCCACGGTCAAGTCCAACCTTGAGAGCGACACGGCGAGACGCCTCCCGTGACCGCTCTGTTCTTGGGCACGGGCGTTCTCCCTGTAGTCAGTCACGCGGCGATTCCAAGGCCTCGCCAGCAGACGCGAACAGGGGGCCGAGCAGCCCCCGCCACGTGGGCAGGTCGACGGACAGCGTCTCCCACGTGAGCTCACGATCGATCTCGTCGTACTGATGAATGATGAAGTTTCGATTTGCCACAGCAAGCGTCCATTCCACGCCCTGCGGCCCA
>CAKUSI010000235.1 GCA_934678955.1 uncultured Austwickia sp.
GGACGCGTACGTTTTCCGCCCATGGGCGGGTTCGGGCGGGGTCTAGCTGCGTGAGTGCGTACGTTTGCCGCCCACGGGCGGGTTCGGGTGGGGGTGGCCTGCCCGGACGCGTACGTTTTCCGCCCACGGGCGGGATCGGGTGGTGGGAGTGACCTGCCCGGACGCGTACGTTTGCCGCCCACGGGCGGGATCGGGTGGGAGTGACCTGCCCGGACGCGTACGTTTCCTGCCCACGGGCGGGTTCGGGCGGGGTCTAGCTGCGTGAGTGCGTACGTTTGCCGCCCACGGGCGGGATCGGGTGGGGGTGGCCTGCCCGGACGCGTACGTTTGCCGCCCACGGGCGGGTTCGGGTGGCCGGGAAGGGCGTCCGCCACGCGGTGACGGATGAAGCGGCTCAAACGGAAGAAGCGGCTCCAGGGTGTGGGGCGGGCTCGGCGTCCCAGCCCTCGCACCAGTAGTCGGCTGCGCCGATCCTGCGGAGGCTGATCAGATACCGCTGCTCGTCGGTCGGGTCGAGCCAGTCGACGCGACCGGTCGGGGCGGGCACGTCGGTGTGCGGGGCGTACGAGGTGGAGACGCAGACCAGTCGTACGGCCCCCTCCCAGGCAGGGGCCTGCTCGCCCTCGCTGCCCTCTCCCACGCTGTCCGGGCGGGAGAGCCGAAGGGAGCGGCCTGCCGCCGCGCGCAGGGCTTCGATCAGCGCGGTGTCCTGTGGATCGCCCGGACTGATCGACCCTTCGGCGACCGCCTGATTGATGCGCACCTCCTGGTGCTGGGTGGCGACGCGCGCGGCGTGGGCGACCCGGGCGGCGCGACGGGCGGGCACGTCGAGGCGTTCGTACCCTTCGATCAGCTCGCCCAGGATCTCAGCGGGCGTATCGGCGTGGACCGAGGCGCCGCCGGGGAGCCCGAGGACATGCGGCCACTCGCTGCCGTCGGGGCGCACCGGCGAGAACCCGCAGCAGCCGACGTGGTGGTTGACGAACTTCACCCGCCCATTCTGTCTGGGGCTGACTGCTCACGCTGCGCCGCGGCCACGGCTCGCTGCGCTCGCCGTGCCCTTCGCTGCGCGCTTCGTCGTCAACCCGTGTCCTCTGGGGCTGACTGCTCACGCTCAGCCGTGCATCGCCGCCCAGGTCAGGTAGCCGCCGTCGAGATTGCGCACGCTGCGGCCGTATTGGGTGAGCAGGCGCGCCGCCACGTGCCCGCGCAACCCGACGCGGCAGTGCACGACGAGCTTCCCTGACGGGAGGTCATCAAGCCGGTCACGCAGCTCGTCCACGGGGATGAGGCGCGCTCCTGGGATCGCCCCGGCGGCGTACTCGTCCGCCGTGCGCACGTCGATCAGGTGTGCGCCGCCGGCCATCGCGTCCTCCAGCTCGTGCCACTGGATCGTTTCGGCCTGGCCGGTCGCCAGGTTGTCCGCGATCATCCCGAGCAGATTGACGGGGTCCTTGGCCGAGCCGAACTGCGGCGCGTAGGCGAGCTCCAGGTCCGCCAGGTCGCTGCCGGTCAGCCCGCCGCGCATCGCCGTCGCGATCACGTCGATCCGCTTGTCGACCCCGGCCGGGCCGACGCCCTGGGCGCCGAGGATCGCGTCGGTGTCTGCGTCGAGCAGGAGCTTCAGGCTCATCTGGGAGGAGCCTGGGTAGTACCCGGCGTGGTCGCCCGGGTGGGTGTGGATCACGCGGATCGCCCGCCCCGCGGCACGGAGCCGCTTCTCGTTCCAGCCGGTGGAGGCGACCTGCAGCCCGAATACCCCGACGATGGCGGTGCCGAGCACGGGCGCGGCGTTGGTGTCCCGGCCGGTGATGACGTCGGCGACCAGCCGCCCGTGCCGGTTCGCGGTCTGCGCGAGGGGAACCATCGCCGGGCCGCCGTCGATCGCGTCGCGCTTCTGCGCCGCGTCGCCGACCGCGAAGATGTCCGGGTCGCTGGTGCGCTGCGCGTCGTCGACGACGATCCCGCCGCGCGCGTTGACCTCCAGGCCCGCCTCGGCGGCGAGCCCTCCTTCGGCGCGAACGCCGATCGCGGCGACCATGAGGTCCGCCGGCAGCGTGGAACCGTCCGACAGGGTGGCGACCGCGCCGTCGTACGAGGCCACCTGGGCCTCCGTCACCACGGTGACGCCCCGGTCGGTGAGCCGTCGCGCGACGAGTGCGGCCATCTCCGGGTCGAGCGGCGAGAGGACCTGGTCGGCGAGTTCGACGATCGCGACGTCCAGCCCGCGGGCGACGAGGTTCTCGGCCATCTCCAGTCCGATGAAGCCCGCGCCGAGGACCACCGCCGTGCGCGGCGGGGTCGTCGCGTCCGATCCGGCGACGGCTGCCGCCATCCGGTCGACGTCCGCGACGTTGCGCAGGGCCAGGGCGCGCTCCGCTCCCGGGAAGTCGGGCACGAAAGGGGCCGCGCCGGGGGAGAGCACCAGCGCGTCGTAGGGCTCGCGCGCGAGCTCGCCGGTGCGTAGGTCGCGGACCTGCACCTCATGGGCTTCACGGTCGATGGCCATGACTTCGTGGCAGATGTGCACGTCGATGGCGAAACGGGCGGCGAGCGACTCCGGGGTCTGGAGCAGCAGCGCGTTCCGGTCGGTGATGACGCCGCCCACGTAGTAGGGCAGTCCGCAGTTCGCGAACGACACGTACTCCCCGCGCTCGAAGACGACGATCTGCGCGCGTTCGTCGAGGCGCCGCAGCCGGGTCGCCGCGGACATCCCGCCGGCGACGCCTCCGACGATGACGACCTTCATCGGCCCAGGAGTCGCCCGAGGAAACCGCCGGCGGTCGATGTGGATGACGAGGCGGGTGGCGAGGCCGCCATGGCTGCCGCGGTCGTGGTCGGGTTGCAAGTGCAGCGGCGGGCGACGGGGACGCCGGCCAGGACCTGGTCGACGTGTTGGCCGCACCCGGCCCAGGTCGTTTTTCCGCACGTGGGGCATGACACGGCACGGCACATGGGGACTCCTTCGGGGAATCTCACGGGGATGGAAGCATGATCAAGATACCCCCCAGGGTATAGATCGATCAAGCCTCGACATGGGTTTCCCGCCCGTGGGCGGGAAGGGTACGCGGTTGTGCTGGTGCGGGCGGACGGTTGCCGCCCGTGGGCGGGAAGGGTACGCGGTTGTGCTGGTGCGGGCGGACGGTTGCCGCCCGTGGGCGGGAAAGCGTACGAGCGGCGCCGGGGTGGTCAGCCCGGGTTGCGGTATGCGTAGCCGTGGTGGGCCGTGAACCCCATGTCGGCGTAGAGGGACCGCGCCACCTTGTTGTCCTCGCGGACCTGCAGATAGGCGAACCGCGCGCCCGCCCGTCGTCCCTCCGCGAGCGCCTCTGCGAGGGCGGCCCGTCCCCAGCCGGCCCCCCGAGCGTCCGGGGCGGTCGTGAGGTTGCTGACGCCACACCAATCGCGGGTCACCGCCAGCCGGACCACGGCGAGCGGTGTGCCGATGCCCGGAGATCCCGTGGATGCGGTGGCTTTCGCGGTGTCGCGCCGTATGAGGGTGAGGTAACGCGCCGCCGCCAGCGTCATCTCCTGGCGGCGAACCGCTTCCGCGCCGTCCACGGCCCACCACTGCTCGTCGGGGGAGTTCGACCAGTAGGCGAGAGCGTCCCCGTTGCCGGCCAGGACGATGCCTTCGGGTTGTCCGGCGCGCGCGGCTGTCGCGGGCGCGGATCCCTCCTTCGTGACCGGCATCCGGCGCAGGTCACCCACCAGGACCAGCATCGGATCCACGCGGTCCCACCCTTGTCGATCAAGCTCCGCCCGCAGGTCCGACGGGTCTCGGCGGAACCTCGGGGTGAGCCCCCCGAGGCGGGTGAGCTCGGTGAACCGGGCGGGCAGCGCACGGTCGGCGTACCACTCCCGCACCGCCTCGATCGCCGCGCCGATCGGCAGGCCCGACTCGCCCGTCGGGAGCACGGAGTTGGCCCGACCGCTCCCCCCGTGCGCCGCCCGCAGCAGCCACCCGCCCAGCCGCTCGGTAACCGCGGCGGGCCAGCCGGCCGCCGCGATGGTTGCGACGTCCTCGATGGGGGAGACGGGCCGTACCGGCCGCAGCGGGACCACCCGCGCCGCCCGGATCGCAGCGCGAGGGACCCGAACGGCCGGCTTGCCCTCCGGCAGCAGGGTGACCGCGTCGGGGTCGACCTGCACGAGGATGCCCAGCACTTCTGCGTCGCCGTGGGGGCCGTCGAAGCGCAACGAGAAGCGGTCGCCGAGGCGCGGCGTCGCGGGGGATGGGGTGCTCACGCCGAGAGCCTAGGGCGCGGGGCGGACGTGCCGTATGGGTGCCGGCGCAGGTGTCCCGGGGCCAGAGCGGACGCCTCAGGCTGGAGGGAACGGCTCGAGCCGACAGGGGAGGGGAGCGCAGTCGGGCGCACTCCCCTCCCCTGTTGACGTCCGAGAACTGGCGGACGCCTCGCGCCACGGGACCGGCGGCCCCGGCGCCGTCAGCTCACTTCTCGACGATCGGCGTCGGCTCCTCCTCCGAGGCCGCCGATTGCTCCACCGCGTCGCGGATGCGCCGGCCCACGTCGGGGTCGATGGACTCCCAGTACCAGAACGCCCGCTCCAGCACGTCCCCGTGCACGCCGTCGAGCAGGTGGCCCGAGACGTTGGCGACCAGACGGTCTCGCGCCGCGTCATCCATCACGTCGCGGACGAGGGCGCCAGGCTGGCTGAAGTCGTCGTCGTCCGTGCGCAACGTGTAGGCCGCGCGGACCAACTCGCCGTCGGTCTCCCAGCCGTCCTCCATCCGACCTTCGTAGTCCGCGTAGGGGCGGCCTTCCGAGTTGGCCGCGTACGTGGCCTGGGCGCCGCTGTGCTGGTAGCGCATCGGCCCGTCGAACGTGTAGTGGTTGAGCTTCTCCGCGATCTCCGGCACCGGCTGGTTGACCGGCAGCTGGTGGAAGTTGGCGCCGAGCCGCGCCCGGTGGGCGTCGGCGTACGCGAACACCCGCGCCAGCAGCATCTTGTCGGGGCTCACGCCGATGCCCGGCACCAGGTTGCTCGGCGCGAACCCGGCCTGGTCGATCTGGGCGAAGAAGTTCTCCGGGTTCTCGTTGAGCGTGAGCTTGCCGATCTCGTGCAGCGGGTAGTCGGCGTGCGGCCAGATCTTCGTCAGGTCGAACGGGTTCAGCCGGTAGTTCTTCGCCTCGTCGTATGGCATGACCTGGACCTTCACCGTCCAGCTCGGGAACTCCCCGCGGTCGATCGCGTTGAAGAGGTCTTCCCGGTGGAAGTCCGGGTGCAGCCCGGCGAGCGTGTCCGCGTCGTCCTGGGTCCAGTTCTGGACGCCCTGGTCGCTGTGGAAGTGGAACTTCACCCAGAAGCGCTCCCGGTTGGCGTTGACCCACATGTACGTGTGCGAGCCGTACCCGTTCATGTACCGCCACGAACGAGGAACGCCACGATCGCCCATCAGGTAGGTGACCTGGTGGGCGCTTTCGGGGTTCATCGTCCAGAAGTCCCACTGCATGTGGTTGTCGCGCAGGCCGGAGTCGCCCAGGCGCTTCTGGCTTCGGATGAAGTGCGGGAACTTCATGGGGTCGCGGACGAAGAAGATCGGCGTGTTGTTGCCGACCAGGTCCCAGTTGCCCTCGGAGGTGTAGAACCGCAGGGCGAAGCCGCGCACGTCCCGCCAGGTGTCGGGGGAGCCGGCCTCCCCGGCGACCGTCGAGAAGCGCAGCAGCGTGCGGGACTTGGTGCCCGGCGCGAAGAGGGCCGCCTTGGTCCACTGGGAGACGTCCTGGGTCGCCTCGAACACCCCGAAGGCGCCCGCCCCCTTGGCGTGCGGCTTGCGGTCGGGGATGTTCTCGCGGTTGAAGTGGGCCAGGGTGTCGACGAGGTGGTGGTCGTGGAGCAGCAGCGGCCCGTCGGGGCCGACCGACAGGGACTGCCGGTCGCTCACGGCAGGGGAGCCGTTGAGGTGGTGGGATCCGCTGGTGTCGGCGCCGGAGGCGAAGGGCGGGTTGTCTGCCATGGGTTCTCCCTATTCGGTCGAGTTTCGCGAGCTGCGGTGCGATGCCGTACGGGTGTGCCGCCGGGTCGCTCCTGTCATGCGTCCTGCTCCCCTGGTCGGGGATACGGACTCCTTGCCTGCGTCTGTACCCGCAAGTAGTTCGGTTATCCCACGGTGATTGTCAACGGCGGTGAGACCACTGGTCAGGATTTCTGTGTCTGAGCCTCCTGGGGGTCGGTGGTGGAGATG
>CAKUSI010000236.1 GCA_934678955.1 uncultured Austwickia sp.
ACGATATCGGAGAACATCACGCCTCAGCTCCTTCGCGCAGGCTCCGGCCGGTCAGGGTGAGGAAGACGTCGTCGAGGGTCGGCTGGTGGGCGCTGGCCGCGGTGACGTGCACCCCGGCGGCCGTCAGCTGCGCGAGCAGGCCCGGCAGGACCCGCGGTCCCGAGTCGACGCGCACGCGCAAGGCCACCTCGGGCGCTGCGCCGCCGGGACCCGCGCCCGGGGTGGCGAGATTCTCCTCTGTGACCCGGCCGCCGACCGGGCCGTCCAGCTCGGCGCCGACCCGGCCCACGATCTCGCGGGCCCTGGCCGCGTGGGCGGCCGCGACGCTCACGCTCACCTGATCGCCCGCGAGGTCCGCCTTGAGTCGCTCCGGGGTGTCGTCGGCGATGATCCGGCCGTGGTCGACGATCACGACTCTCTCGGCCATCGCGTCGGCCTCCTCCAGGTAGTGGGTGGTCACGACGATCGTGGTGCCCCGCTCCTCGCGCAGCCGGGTGATGTGTTCCCAGAGATTCGCACGGCTCTGGGGGTCCATACCCGTGGTGGGCTCGTCGAGGAAGATCAGGTCGGGGGCGTGCATGAGCCCGAGCGCGATGTCGAGGCGCCGCTTCTGCCCGCCGGACAGGGTGCTGACCTTGCGCATGCCCTTACCGGCAAGGTCCAGCATGCCCATGAGTTCGTCGCACCGGGCGCGCGCGGTGGCGCGGTCGAGCCCGTAGAACCGGCCCTGCATGACCAGCTCGTCGCGCACCCGGTAGTTGTGGCCCGCCCCGTCCTTCTGTCCCACGTAGCCGATGCGCGCGCGCACGCCGGCCGGGTCGCGGGTCACGTCCACGCCGGCCACGACGGCGGTGCCCGAGGTGGGCGGCAGGAGCGTCGTGAGCATGCGCAGGGTGGTCGACTTGCCGGCGCCGTTCGGCCCGAGCACGGCGACCAGTTCCCCGTCTGCGATGTCGAGGTCCACACCCCGTACCGCCTCGACCACGTCCTTGCCGGAGGTGAACGTCCTGGTCAGGTCGCGGGCGTGGATCATTGGCCAGCCCTTCTACGTACGCTGTACGTCATCATGCGGCTGACGCTACCGTACGGCGTACGAAGTCAGCAAGGCGTACGCTGTACGTAGTCACGATCTTTCGGTGAACGGAGCGCGACCGAGCCATGACCGCTGACGGGACCGCCGACAGGACCGCGGACTCAACCGCCGAGGAGCCGGACGAGCGGGCGTACGAGGGCACGCCGGAAGGCCGCCGCGTCGTCGACCTGCTATGGGGCGAGCAGCGCGCGGCCACCCGCGGGCCCCGGCCGAAGATCACGCTGGAGGAGATTCTCGCCGCCGCGATGGATCTCGCGGACGCCGACGGCTGGGAGGCGCTGTCGATGCGGGGCCTCGCGCGTCGTCTCGGCGTGGGCGCGATGTCGCTCTACACGTACGTGCCCGGCAGGTCGGAGCTGTTCGAGCTGATGATCGACCGGGCGTACGGCCAACGGAACCGCCCCGAGGCGAGCCTGCCATGGCGGCAGCGGTACGAGAGGCACGCCCGGGAGGCGCTCGCGATGTATCGCCGCCACCCGTGGCTGGTGCACTCGAACCTGTGGCGGCTGCCGCCCGGGCCGCACGTGCTCGACATCAGCGAGGATCTGCTGGACGTCGGCCGTGCCGCGGGCCTGCCGCTGGGCGTCGGGGCGAGGGTGAGTGAGTTGCTGGAGTCGTACGTCTTCGGCATCGCCCGCGGGGAGATCGCCGACCAGGCCCAGGCGGCCCGCACCGGGGAGTCGGCGGACGAGTACTGGGCGGCGCGCGGGTCCGTGTGGACGACGTACTTCGACCCCGCTCGGTATCCCCGGCTGTTCGCGACGTGGGAGGCGGGGTTCTACGACGACGACGTGCTCACCCAGCGGCTCGACGTGGACTTCTCCCTGGCGCTCGTCCTCGACAGCGTGGAGCGTCTCGTGGCGAAAGCGGGCGGCCCGACAGGGTGAGAGCCTGGTCCCTGCGGACGCCGACACCCCGTTGCTCCGACACTCCTGGCGCCGGTAGCCGCTGCGCCTGGACCCGTTGCGCCGGGACCCGTTGCGCCGACACCCCTTGCGCCGACACCCCTTGCGCCGGTAGCCCGGTGCGCGGTCGGGTCAGGACCTCGGAGTCAGCTTGCGCAGCTCGCCGCCCGAGCCGTCCGTGAGCAGCCAGATCGCGCCGTCGGGGCCCTGCTCCACCTCGCGGACGCGGGTGCCGAGGTCCCATTGCTCCGCCTTGCTCGCGTCCGTTCCGTCGAGGGCGACGCGCATCAGGGCCCGCCCGGAGAGGGCGCCGACGAACGCGTCGCCCTTCCATTGCGGGAACCGGTCACCCGAATAGATCATCAGACTGCCCGGCGACATCGAGGGGCTCCACCAGACCTTCGGCGCCTCGAAGCCGTCGCCCGGGGCATGGTCCGGGATCTCGCCGCCGCCGTAGTGCGAACCGTTCGACGCCTTCGGCCAGCCGTAGTTGCGGCCCTGTTGGATCACGTTGATCTCGTCGCCGCCCTGCGGGCCCATCTCGGAGGACCAGAGGTTGCCGTCGGCGTCGAACGCGATCCCGAGCGGGTTGCGGTGCCCGTACGTCCAGATCTGCGCGCTGACGCCGCCGCGGTCGGCGAACGGGTTGCCGGAGGCGGCCGTGCCGTCCGGGTTGAGGCGCACGACGGTGCCGAGCGTGTTGCCGAGGTCCTGGGCGGGGTCGAGCTTCTGCCGGTCGCCGGAGGTGACGAAGAGGTAGCGGCCGTCGGGGGAGAACACCATCCGATGGGCGTAGTGCCCGTTGCCCGATGTCTTGGGTTCCTGCCGCCAGATGACCTCCAGACCCTCCAGGCGGGGCTCGCCGTCGGTGCGCAGCGCCGCGCGTCCGATCGCGGCACCGCTGCCGCCGTCGCCGGACTCCGCCCAGCTCAGGTAGACGTTCTGATTGGCGGCGAAGTCGGGCGAGAGGATGACGTCGCCGAGGCCGCCCTGATTGACGTGGACCACGTCAGGCGTGCCCGACACCGTCCGAGCGTCCCCGGAGGGCATGTCGACGAGCTTCAGCTCGCCGCCGCGCTGGGTGATGAGCGCGCGTCCGTCCGGCAGGAATTCCATCGCCCAGGGCTCGTCGAAGGTCGCCACGCGTTCGATGTGGAAGACCTGTGCGGGGTCGGTGGATCCGACGCCCGGCGCGCCCGGGGATGCGGCCCCGTCGGCACCTTGTCGGGCGTCGGGAGGCGGCGCGGGATCCCCGGTGCCGGCGCATCCGGTCAGGGCCAGCAGGAGGGCAGCGGTCAGCGCGATTCGGCGGGCCATGTTCCCAACGCTAACCAGACTGTCAGGAAGCCGCCTCGTGAGGGGCGTCGGCCGAAGCGCCCTGCGGGGCGCATCCCGGCGTGCGCCCCGGCGTGCGGCGGTGAATGGTGCTGTGGGTCGCACGGTATGTGTCCTTCGTCCCATTCTTGGGTATCCGAGCAATTTGCCGATGGGGCAACCGGCGACGGACCAAGCCGCCGCGCGATCCGGTCCGCGCCCGATGGACCGCCGAAGCGAGGAGACACCATGGGAGCGGGACTCGGCATCGTACTTATCCTGATCGGCGCGATCCTGAAGTTCGCCGTCGTGGACGCCTTCCCCGGCGTCGACCTGCAGACGGTCGGCCTGATCTGCATGCTCGTCGGCGCGATCGCGCTGGCATTTGCGCTGGCCCAGACGTTCGGTCGGCGGCGGACGGAGGTGCGCCAGGTGGTCGAGCGCCGCGACTCCACGGTGGCCGCCCCGCCGGAGAAGCCCCTGCGCTGAAGCCGTAAAAAGGCCGCGGCGGGCCGCCGAGTGGGTCGCCACCTCCTGCGGGACGCCATCGGCCGGGCCATCACGGCCAGCGACGCCATCGGAGCGGCCTGCTTGCTCATCCATGCCCGCGATGAGGCGGCCAAGGCGTTCCATCTCAAGCAGGCCGACTTCCTGGAGTCGCCCGTGGACGACCTTCATCTCGTGCTGCCGATGAAGACTGCCCGCCGACTTCTGGGCGGCTGATCGGCGCAGCGCCCTTGACCCAGGCTGAGCGGCGGCGACGCGAATCCCCGCTCTCGACTCGCTTTCCTCGGCGTAGGCGCTGATGCAATCGAGTCCACACCGATCTTGTCGTGTCCGCGTCGAAGAAGGGCGTCCGCCCGGCCTGGCCCGACGCGCAGTGTTTGACGGCTCAGAGTGGCGTTGCTCGGCCCGCCATCGCTTCGGCAATGTCGTGCACTTGCCCGAAGAGATCCTCCGGCGTCACGTCGAGGTCCAGAGCGTGGCGCACGAGCGTCACCGGCGTGCCGATGATCCGGTGCCGACCCGGCTCCGTTTCCCCTGTCGCGTAGACCAGGTGTCCTTCGGGCAGGCCGAGCCGCAGGCAGTACGCGAGCATCTGGTAGGCATCCGCGTTCGGGTACCCGGTGGGCTTCTCGGCCTTGTACTTCGCGTCGGCCACGGCGGAGGGCGATCCCTCTGCGCGCGGGTACCAGACCACGTCGGGCTTGAGCCGGATCCTCCCCTCCTCATCGAGGAAGTGGTGCGACTGGGCGTCGAGCCGCCCGCCCCGCGGAACCAGGGCCTCCCGCAGAGCGACGGTGAGGAACTGCTCGAACAGGACGGGCATGTTGAGCATGAAACCGTCGACAGGAACGCTGCCTGAGGCATGCTCGATCGAGCCGCCCCGGAGCACGAGCTCCCCGAGTCGCATTGCTCCGTGATAGCGAGCGTTGAGCCGGGACGGCTGCCAGGCGGGCACCGCAAGGCCCCGGCCGATCGGCCGCACGTCGGCCAGCAGGCGGATGAGGCGTAGGAGGTCGTGGCGGGTCCGCCGCGGCACCCGGGGGACCCGGAGCAGACGCTCGGCCGTGGTGCGCAGGATGCGGTTCTCCGCGATGTCGATGGTGTAGTCGTCGTAGCGGACTTCGAGCGGGATCGGCAGGCCGAACCGTCGACGGAGTTGTTCGTCGGTGCGGATGCGACCCCTGAGCACCGGGGCGTGCTCCTCGATCGTGCGGTAGCCCTGGATCAGCCCCTGCGCGACGGCGCGGTCGGCCTGGCGCGCGAAGGCGGTCGCAACGGCGGGCAGCAGATCGGTGTCCTCGTCGACCTCGACGTGCCCCTGGCGCCAGGCCGAAAGATCGTACGCATAGCCGAGGAGGAAGAGAAGGCGCCGGATCTGCAGCTTCGGGCGGACCCACACCTCCACGCCGCCGACGCGAGCGACACCGACGAATCTCGCCGGTCCGACGAACCACCGGCCGGGCCCGAAGCCGGGGGTGATGGTGACCAGCTCACTCTCCCGGAGCGCCGAGGACTGGCGCGCGGAGAGGGCGACCTCGACCGGCACTCCGTGCTCGACCAGCTCGATGCGCCCAAGGCCGGTTCGGGACGCCGCGGAAGCAGCGGTCACCCCCGGCCGCCGGGGTCCTCTGGCTCCGACTGCAGCTGCGGCGAGGCGCCGGTGCCTCCTTCGTCAGACGCTTCGGTCCGCTCTGAGGGCGGCGACAGCGACGCGCGGAGCCGCACGAGGCCATACCGCTCGGCGACGTCGATGCCCTCCCCGTAGTGGTGCTCTTCAAGCAGCGGCAGGATCGCGCTGCGCCAGACGCGCTCGAGCCCGTCCTTCGCGCGATGCGCTTCGGGGCGCATGAGGTAAGAGGGGCCGATCTTGAAGTCGGGGTCCTCAATCAGTGCGTTGAGTGCATCGAGGAGGTCAGCGGCCGCGACGGGATGGCCTTCGCGCTGCAGCCAGCGTCGGAGCATTCCGGACGTGGGCGGCTCGCTCGGGTGCAGCTGGACGAACGCGAACCGGCGCCGCATCGCGGCGTCGACGAGGGCGATCGAGCGGTCGGCGGTATTCATCGTGCCCATGAGGAGCACGTTGTCGGGCAGGGAGAAGCCCACCTCGTCGCCGGAGGCGTACAGCAGGTCGATGGTCTCGTCGCGGTATTCGAGCAGGAAGTACAGCTCGCCGAACACCTTGGCCAGGTTGGCCCGGTTGATCTCGTCGATGATCAGCACGTAGGGCGTCGAGGGGCTTTCGCGGGCGGCCTCCACGAGACGGCGGAATGGTCCGGGTGTCAGCGCAAACCCGACGCGCCCGTCGTCGGTGGGGGCGCTCGGCCGGTACCCCTCGAAGAAGTCCTCATAGCTGTACGCCGGGTGGAACTGCACCAGCG
>CAKUSI010000237.1 GCA_934678955.1 uncultured Austwickia sp.
GCGAAGTGCGGCATGATGTCGCGGGCCACCTGCCCGATGATCTCGGGGCGGTGGGGGACGTCCCGCCACGCGAGGACCCGCAGGCCCTCCTCGGCGGCGATGTCGGCGATCTGCGCCATCGCCTCGTACCGCTCTTCCCGGTCCTGGGGCAGGTAGGCCATCCCGACCGCGTATGCCCCCGCCGGAGGCAGCTCGTCCTCCACGAGGTCCTCGACGACCGCGCGCAGGAACGTGTCGGGAATCTGGATCAAGAGGCCGGCCCCGTCCCCGACGAGCGGGTCCGCGCCGGTGGCCCCTCGGTGATCCAGGTTGCGCAGTGCCTCCAGGGCCATCTCCACGATGTCGTGCCCGGGGGTGCCGCGCAGGGTGGCGACCATGGCCACGCCGCAGGCGTCGTGCTCGAACGCCGGATCGTACAGACCGGTGGGGTCGGGGATGGCGGAGAAAGCTCGACCGGACACGGAGGGTCACCGTCCTCACGTCATGTGACGGACCTGCGAAGGGCCCGCGAAGCTAGGCCCTGAAGGGACCCGCGTGGTGGAAAAGGAAAGAGAAGGCCGCGCGGCTCGACGCCGAAGCGATGCCCACGCCGAAATGCGGACCGCCGCGCACACCAGGCGACGACGGCCGGTGCCCGGCCACTCTAATCGGGCCGACCCGCCGCGTCACGCTCGGCACCGGACTGCGGCGCAGCTCACGCCATCGGCTGCCTCAGCGGTCCTCGCTCCCAGGGGAATCGCCAGATGGACCGGAGACCACCGGTGCCCGTTCCCGGCGGCGCGCCAGCCAGGCGAACCACGCCGCGCCGCCGAGGAACACCACGATCGAGGTCCACACGTTGAGCCGCAGGCCCAGCAGGTGGTTGGCCTCGTCGATCCGTAGGTTCTCGATCACGACCCGGCCGAGGGTGTAGCCCATGAGGTAGGCCGCGAAGAGTT
Source organism: uncultured Austwickia sp. (assembly GCA_934678955.1). The sequence continues at coordinate 939 of CAKUSI010000237.1, forward strand.
GTCCGTTCCCCCAGCGCCTCCCCCCGTCCGGCGTCCGCAGGCGGTCCATACCGAACAGCACCGCCGCGATGAGCAGGCACCACAGGGACTCGTACAGGAACGTGGGCTGGAAGGTGCCGATGACCACCGGCTGGCCGGCGGCGTCCGTGACCGCGCGGCCGGCCGCGAAGTCCCACTCGTGGATCACCAGCCCCCACGGGAGGTCGGTGGGGCCGCCGTAGAGCTCGTTGTTGAACCAGTTGCCCCACCGGCCCACCGCCTGCGCGAGGGCCAGCCCGGGTGCGAGGGCGTCGCCGAAGGCCAGGACCGAGATCCCGTAGCGGCGGCAGGCGATCCACGCGCCGAGGGCCCCGAACGCCACCGCGCCCCAGATGCCGAGCCCGCCCTCCCAGATGGCGAACGCCCGCCAGGGGTCGCCTCCGGGACCGAAGTACGGCTGCGGGGAGGACAGCACGTGATAGACGCGGCCTCCGACGATCCCGAAGGGGACCGCCCACAGGGCGACGTCGATGGCCCGGTCCGCGTCGATGCCGCGGGCGGGCAGGCGCCGCGCCGTCACCCAGGTCGCGAGGATGATGCCTGCCAGCAGACACAGGGCGTACGCGCGGACCGGAATCGGCCCGAGGTTCCAGACCGCGACGTCCGGGCTCGGGAGTTGCGCGGGAACCGCCGCGGGCAAGGCGATCGCGATCAGGCCCGAGGCGGTGAGGCTCACTTGCGGGCCGTCTCGAGGACCAGGTTGCGGAAGTCGTCGGCGGTCATCTCGTTACGCAGAGCCATGCGCTTGTTGTCCACGTAGAACGAGGGGGTCGAGCGGACGTTCATGGTCTGCGCGGTGTACTCCTCCAGGCCCCGCAGGTAGGGCACGTACGGACGGTCCGCGACGCACTGCTTCCAGGTGTCGAACGTCGCGCCCTCCAGGCCGGACTCGCGCGCGGCGGCCTCGACGTCGGCGTCGCTGTAGCCGCTGCCCTCTCCGGAGGGCTGCTTGGCGTAGACCTTGTCGTGGTAGTCCTCGAACTTGCCCGCGTCCGAGGCGCACAGGGCGGCGTTGCCGACCTTCATCGAGGAGTCGTTGCGCAGGCTGTCGTCCATGAACGTCTTCACGTAGTAGACGACGTTGATGTCACCCTTGGACCCCATGTCCTTGATGGTGGGGCCGAAGAGGTCCTCTGCGTGCTTGCAGGCCGGGCACTGGAAGTCCTCGAAGATCTGCAGGGTCGGGACGCCCTGACGGAGCACGCCGCCGTTGGTGGCCACCACCGGGGCGTGCGGGTCGGCGACGCCCTGCGGAAGCTTGACCTCGCCGGTGTCCGTGGTCGACCCGCCCGCAGGCGGAGAGGCTTCATCGCCCGAGCGGTTGGCGAGAACGATCGCGGCGATCACCCCCACGACCACGAGGAGGGCCACGACGGCCCCCAGGATGGTGCGGCTCGGGTTGCGCTGGGTTCCGGTGGCCGCGGCGATCTTGGCCTGGCGGTCGTTCGACATCGGTTCTCCTGGGGTGGCGAGCGGGACTGGCGCAGCGCGCCTTTGGCGGCCGGCGTGGTCGGCGTTCCGACCCCACGGTAGGCGATCGGACTGGGACTGTTCTGGACGCCCTCCCGCCGTGTCCCTCAGGGGCGGGATCGGGCAGCGGCCGGTGCGGGATCAGGCAGCGGCCGGTGCGGGATCAGGCAGCGGCCGGGGCGCGCTCGAGGCGAGCGTCCACCGAGAGCGGGCTGCGGGGCCGCCAGAGCAGCCAGGCCGCGCAGGCGGCATAGCCAATGTCGCGCAGGATCTCCTGCAGATACTGCGGCTCCTGCCCCAGGGCCAGCGACCCGTCACCGCCGAAGCAGCCGCAGTCGATCTCCAGGCCGCGCGCCCACGCTGAGGCGATCCCCGCCATGAACACGACCAGCAGGAGCAGCGACAACCCCGCGCTCACACGGGTGAAGAGCCCTATGAGCAACAGCAGCCCCAGGGCCAGCTCGATGATCGGCAGCGCCTGCCCGATCACGGCGGCCACGTCGTAGGGAAAGATCTCGTATGCCTGCACGGCGCGGGCGCTCGTCAGCGGCCGGCCGATCTTCGTCGAGGCCGCGTAGATCCAGACCCCCGCGAGGACGAGTCTCGCGGCCAGCGACACCCAACGCACCCAGCCCCCCCGCCCCATGCCCTCAGCCGCCCTCTCCCGCGCGGATCCCCCCGGAGCGGCCTTCGCGGACCCCCGCCGCCAGGTCCGCGGCCAGCGTCCGCAGGGCGGCCAGCCGCTCCTCCCAGGGCTCCTCCCCGATGAGCGTCTTCACCAGTGCGGACCCGACGATCACGCCGTCCGCGTACGAGGCCACCTGCGCCGCCTGCTCCCGGGTGCTCACCCCGAGGCCGACGCACAGCGGCAGGTCCGTGACCGCACGGGTCCGGGCGACCAGCACCTCGGCGCCGCTGCTCACCGACGAGCGGGTGCCGGTGACCCCCATCGTGGAGGCGACGTAGACGAAACCCCGGCAGTGCCGGGCCGTCATGGCAAGCCGGTCCTCCTTGGAGCTGGGGGCGACGAGGTAAATCGGGCACACGTCGTGGGCGGCAGCCGCCTCCTCCCACTCCCGACCTTCGTCAGGGATCAGGTCGGGGGTGATGACCCCGGAGCCGCCGGCCGCCGCGAACTCGCGCGCGAAGTTGTCCACCCCGCGGCGCAGGATCGGGTTCCAGTAGCTCATGACCGCAGCCGCGCCGCCGGCCTCGACCACCCCGCGTACCGCCTCGAACACATCGTCCATCCGCACGCCCCCCGCGAGCGCCCGGGAGGCCGCGTCCTGGATGATCGGGCCGTCCATCATCGGGTCGGAGTACGGGAAGCCCACCTCGACGATGTCCGCCCCCGCCTCCACCACGGCACGCATCGCCTCGATGGAGCGCGGCACGTCCGGGAAGCCGACGGGCAGGTAGGCGATCAGCGCCGCCCGGTTCTCGCTGCGGGCCGCCTCCAGGGCCTCTTCCACGCGGGTCATCGGTCCCCCTCCGCCTGCGCCACGACGTCCTTCTTCTCCTCCAGGTCGACGGGGGAACCCTCCTCGTCCACCAGGTGGAGCCAGTGGGCCGCGGTGTCCACGTCCTTGTCGCCGCGCCCGGAGAGGTTGATCACGATGATCGCGTCCGTCCCGAGCTCGCGACCGACGCGCATGGCCCCCGCCAGGGCGTGCGCGCTCTCCAGGGCAGGCATGATGCCCTCGGTGCGGGTCAGCAGTGAGAATGCCTCCATGGCCTGGTCGTCCGTCGCGTCGATGTATTCGGCCCGGCCGATCGCGTGCAGGTGGGAATGCTCGGGCCCGACGCTCGGGTAGTCCAACCCCGCCGACACCGAGTGCGAGTCGACGGTCTGGCCGTCGCTGTCCTGCAGCACGTACGTGGCGGCGCCGTGCAGCACCCCCGGCTCCCCGCCGGAGAACCGCGCGGCGTGCTTACCGGAGGCGACGCCCGAGCCGCCGGCCTCGACGCCGACCAGCCGCACCGACTCGTCGGGCACGAACGCGTGGAACAGACCCATCGCGTTGGAACCACCTCCCACGCAGGCCACGACCGCGTCCGGGAGGCGCCCGGTCGCCGCGAGGATCTGCTCGCGGGCCTCTTCGCCGATCACCTTGTGGAAGTCGCGGACCATCTCCGGGAACGGGTGCGGACCGGTCACCGTGCCGAGGACGTAGTGCGTGGTCTCCACGTTCGTCACCCAGTCGCGCAGCGCCTCGTTGATCGCGTCCTTGAGCGTGGCGCTGCCGTGCTCGACGGCCACGACGGTGGCCCCCAGCAGGCGCATCCTCGCCACGTTGAGCGCCTGCCGCTCCGTGTCGCGCTTGCCCATGTAGACGACGCACTCCAGGCCCATCAGCGCCGCCGCGGTGGCGGTGGCGACCCCGTGCTGCCCGGCGCCGGTCTCGGCGATGACGCGCTGCTTGCCCATCCGCACGGTCAGCAGGGCCTGCCCCAGCACGTTGTTGATCTTGTGGGAGCCGGTGTGATTCAGGTCCTCCCGCTTGAGGAACACCCGCGCCCCGCCGCAGTGCTGCGCGAACCGCGGCACCTCGGTGAGCAGGCTCGGCCGCCCGGTGTAGTCGTGCTGCAGCCGGTCGAGCTCGGCCACGAACGACGGATCCTTCCAGGCCGCCTGGCGGGCGGCGTCCAACTCCTCCAGCGCCGCGATGAGGGCCTCGGGGACGTAGCGCCCCCCGTACTCACCGAACCGCCCCACCGGCGCGAACTCGCTCATCGTCCCCTCACCGACTGCTCTCCCATCCTCGCCGCGCGCGCGGACCCCGGGTGCGACCCGGCCGCCGCGCGCGGCGTCTCGATGTGCTCCGCGCGAGGTCGCGCGGTCCTGTTCACGGGCTCGCCCGTCCGCCTCACAGCTCGCTCGGTCGGGGGATGCACGGGTGCGCCCCGGCGGCGACGAGGTCGCTCACTGCCTGACGCGGATTCCCGCCCACGACCAGAGCCTCTCCGACGAGCACCGCGTGTGTCCCGTACTGGGCCACCTCGAGCACGTCGTGGGGGCCACGGATGCCGCTCTCGGCCACGGTGACGACCCCCGCCGGCAGGTGAGGGGCGATCCGAGAGAACGTGCCCCGGTCCACCTCCAGCGTCTTGAGGTTGCGGTTGTTCACGCCGATGACCCGGGCGCCGGCGGCGACCGCCCGCGCGGCCTCGTCCTCGTCGTGCACCTCCACGAGCGCGGTCATCCCGAGGGACTCCGTCCGCTCGCGCAGCCCGATCAGGGCGTCCTGCTCCAGGGCCGCGACGATCAGAAGGATGAAGTCGGCGCCGTGCGCCCGGGCCTCCCAGATCTGGTAGGCATCCACGATGAAGTCCTTGCGCAGGACCGGGATGTCGACGGCGGCGCGCACCGCGGTGAGGTCCTCCAGGCTCCCACCGAAGCGGCGCTGCTCGGTCAGCACGCTGATCACCGACGCGCCGCCCGCCTCGTAGTCGCGGGCCAGCCCCGCAGGATCGGCGATCGCGGCCAGGGCGCCCTTGCTGGGGCTCGACCGTTTGACCTCGGCGATGACCTTCACGCCCTGGTCGCCCTGGCTGAGGGCGGCGACGCCGTCCCGAGCCTGCAACGCGCGGGCCGCGCGGTCCTTCAGCTCCTGCAAGGAGACGGCAGCGCGTCGCGCCGCCAGGTCCTCCCGCACGCCCTCGATGATGTCGTCCAGAACGGTGGCCACGCACCTCAGGGTAGCCAGTGCCCCGCACACGGCCGAATCGCGGCCAGGAT
>CAKUSI010000238.1 GCA_934678955.1 uncultured Austwickia sp.
CGCGTGATCTCGACGAAGTCCGCCACGCTCGCACCCCGACGCCCCGGCGTCGTGGGCTTGTACTTGCGGATAGCCATGTGAGTTCCTCAGTCCTTCTCGCCGGGGCGCTCAGGCGCTCGCCGTGCCGAAGATGTCGATCGTGTCGCCATCGCGGAGGGTGACGATCGCGCGCTTGGCGTCCTTGCGACGCCCGATGCCGAGCCGCGTCCGCCGGGCCTTGCCGGGGCGGTTCATCGTGTTCACCGACGTGACCTTGACCTTGAAGACGCTCTCCACGGCCTGCTTGATCTCCGTCTTGCTGGCCCGCGGGTCGACGAGGAAGGTGTACTTGCCGAGATCCATCAGCGCGTAGGTCTTCTCGGACACCACCGGCGCGTGCAGGATGTCGCGCGGATCCTTGTGGACGTTGCTCACTGGGTCGCCTCCTCCTGGGCCCGCGCGACCCTGCCCTCGATGAAGCCCCGAAGAGCCGCCTCCGAGAACACGATGTCGTCCGCGCAGAGCACGTCATAGGTGTTGAGCTGATCGGCCGTGAGGCAGTGCACCGCCGCGAGGTTGCGCACGCTGCGGTAGGCGAGTTCCTCGTCCCGGCCCAGAACCACCAGCACGTGGGTGCGGTCGCTGACCTTGCCCAGCAGACCGGCGGCACCCTTGGTGGACGGCTTCTCGCCCTCCACGAAGGCGCTCACGCAGTGGATGCGGCCGTGGCGCGCCCGGTCGGACAGCGCACCGCGCAGGGCGGCGAACTTCATCTTCTTGGGGGTGCGCTGGCTGTAGTCGCGCGGCTGCGGGCCGTGCACGATGCCTCCGCCGGTGAACTGGGGGGCGCGGATCGAGCCCTGGCGGGCGCGGCCGGTGCCCTTCTGGCGGTATGGCTTGCGGCCACCGCCCCGGACGTCGCCGCGGGTCTTCGTCGCGTGCGTGCCCTGCCGCGCGGCGGCGAGCTGGGCCACCACGACCTGGTGGATCAACGGCACGTTGGTCTGAGCGCCGAAGAGCTCCGCCGGCAGCTCGATCGAGCCGGCCTTGGCGCCCTTCGCGTCGAGGATGTCAATGGTGGTCATGGCGTCAGGCTCCCTTGACCGAGGACTTGGCGGCGGAACGCACGAGGACCACGCCGCCGCGGGGACCGGGCACGGCCCCCTTGACCAGCAGTAGGCCCTTCTCGCTGTCCACGGCGTGAATGGTCAGGTTCTGGGTGGTCTGGCGGACGCCGCCCATCCGGCCGGCCATGCGGTGGCCCTTGAACACGCGGGCGGGCGTCGCGCAGGCGCCGATCGAACCCGGCTTGCGGTGGTTGCGGTGAGCGCCGTGGCTCGCGCCGACACCGGCGAAGCCGTGCCGCTTCATGACGCCCGCGAAGCCCTTGCCCTTCGTGGTGGCCGAAACATCGACCTTGGCGCCGACCTCGAAGGCCTCTGCAGTGAGCTCCTGACCCAGCGTGTACTCCCCCGCGTCGGGCGTGCGAATCTCCACCAGGTAGCGGCGCGGCGAGACGCCGGCGCGCTCGAAGTGGCCCGCCTCCGGCTTGTTCACCTTGCGGGGGTCGATCGCGCCGAAGCCGATCTGAACTGCGGCGTAGCCGTCCGTCTCGGCGGTGCGGATCTGGGTCACCACGCACGGGCCCGCCTTGATGACGGTGACCGGGACGAGGCGGTTGTCGGCGTCCCACACCTGGGTCATACCGAGCTTCTCGCCGAGCACGCCCGTCACGGCGCGATCGGTTCGCGTTGAAGTGGTCGTCATATCCGGTGCACCTCCCTCAGAGCTTGATCTCGATGTTGACGTCCGCCGGCAGGTCGAGACGCATCAGCGAGTCCACGGCCTTCGGCGTGGGGTCGACGATGTCGATCAGACGCTTGTGCGTGCGCATCTCGAAGTGCTCGCGGCTGTCCTTGTATTTGTGGGGCGACCGGATGACGACGAAGACGTTCTTCTCCGTCGGCAGCGGCACAGGGCCCACCACGGTCGCCCCGGCACGCGTGACCGTGTCGACAATTTTGCGCGCCGAGCTGTCGATGACCTCGTGGTCATACGACTTCAGCCGGATGCGGATCTTCTGTCCCGCCATCGCCTCGTTCGACTCTCTCTCGTCGTTCGTACTTGCTGTCCTCGCCCGGCCGTTCTCCGACCCACGCGGTCGGGCGTGTCGCGCCCGGCACGGTTCACGGCGATACGCACGCACCCCCCAGGGGGGTCGGGAGCATCTCCGCGATGGGTCGGCCCGAAAAGGGACCGGGGCTTGCGCATCCGTTGCGAGGCCGCGGTCCACGGAGGGGTTCCGCGGTGCTCTGACTGGCTCGCGAGGGACCGCGGCAGTTCCAGGGCGTCCGTGCCCCCACCACCGCGCGTCAAGCAACCGGTCTATAGTTCCACACCTGCCCCCACCGGGCCAAATCAGCTCAGGATGTTCGCCCTTGGCGAGACGTCGCCGTCCACCGCTCAGACAGTGTCGCCCGACGGCGCAGCCCCGTTGGAGGAGAGCGGCTTGCGCAGCGCCAGGAGGCGGTGGGTACGAAGTGCCGGAGCCAGTCGTTCGGTGAGGTCGGCCAGGCCCCACGATGCCGGCACGAGGCGCCGGGCGATCGGTGGCGCGAGCACCAGGCTGCGGCCCCGCACGAGATGCAGGTCGGGGAAGTGCCGCTGCGCATCCTCGCGGCGGAAGGCCCGCACGTCCTTGTTGCGGGGGTTGTCGACCGCGAAGTCGCAGGACAGCAGCAGGCCGCCGGGTCGCAGCACCCGCATCAACTCCGCCGCCGTGGCGGCGCGCACGGTCTCGTCCAGGATCGAGGAGAACACGAGGTTCATGGTGATCAGGTCGAAGGCGGCGTCCTCGTGGGGAATCCGGCCTTCCTCGAGCACCCGCACGTCGCAGCCGGCAAAAGTCGTCCTGGCCAGCTCGACGGCGCCCGGCCTGATGTCGACGCCGTGCAACCGCGCAGGCGTCGCCCCCCAGGCGAGCCAGCGGCCGAACCAGCGTCCGTTGCCGCACCCGTAGTCGAGGATCTCCAGCTCCCCCAGCCGCTCCCACAGGTCGGCGTCGCGAATGGCGGCGAGGGTGGCCGCCTCCATGCTCTGCACGCGCTGCAGATAGACGGGGTTGACGTCGGCATACTCCAGGTCCGTGTCGTAGCCCCGCGCCGAGTAGACCGCGTCGACGCGCGCCGCCTCATGGCCCAGAACCGATTCATCTGTTAGTGCTTCCATCTCCCCTGCGGACTGTGCGCCACCCTGTCGGTGCGCCGCCACCCCCGTCGCGGCCTGCTCAGCGCCTGCGGGCGCGCCCACCCGACGCCGCCTCCTCGGACCACGCACCCGGGCTTCCTCGGCGGCTCCTTCCAGCAGTTCCGCGAGCCTGTGGGCACCGACGTCCTGCGACAGGTGCTCCCGGTAGTAGGCGCGCCCCGCCTCTCCACGGGCCGCCAGCTCCGCCGCAGGCAGGTCGGCGGCCGTCCGCACGGCCGCCGCCAACTCGGCCCCCGACCCCGGGGTCACCGCCCAGCCGGCGCCGGACTCCCTGATGAGCCGGGCTGCGTCGCCGCCGACCGCACCGATGATCGGCCGCCCAGCCGCGAGGGTCGCGGGCAGCTTGCTCGGCAGCGTGTGGGTGAAGACCGGCAGGTCGGCCAGGCTGATCAGCTGCGCGTCGGCGCTGGCCAGCACGTCGGCCATGGCGTGGACCGGCTGAGCCGGCGCGAAGGCGACAGAGTCGAGTCCCCTGGTTCGGGCGTGCTCCTCCAGCCCGGCGCGCGCCACCCCCGCCCCGAGCAGCACGAACCCGATGTCCGCGCGGTCCCTCAGCCGTTCCGCGGCATCGAGGACCACCTGCAGACCCTGCACCTCACCCATCGCCCCCGCATACATGAGCGTGAACGGGCGCCGGGGCGGCAGCCCCAGGTCAGCGGGGACGTCGACGGGGTGGAAGGCCGCCTCATTGGCCCAGTTCGAGACGAACGTCAACTTGTCGCGGGGCACGCCGCGCCCGGCGATCACGTCCGCCATCCCGGGGCTCGTCACCGCGATGAAGGAGGCCTGGCCGTACATTCGATCCAGCATCGCGTGCAGGGCGCGCTCGGCCCGATCCACCGTGCGCCCCGACAGCATCCCGCTGGCGGTCACCGACTGGGGCCACAGGTCCTGGATCTGTAACCCGAACGGGATGCCGCGCAGCGCCTTGAGCACCAGTCCCGCGCCGGCGGTGAACGGGGGCGACGGCACGACCAGCACCGCGTCGCTGCGGCCGAGCGCCCGCACCGCGAGAGCGGACGCGCTGGCCCCGAACGACAGGTAGTTGCCGGCCCTGCGGAGAGGGTGCGCGTCGTGGCTGAGGTAGAGCGGCGCACGGTGCACGGTCACCCCGTCTCGCACCTCCCGCGCGTACGGCCGCATCGCGTAGCCGTCGGCGAGCCGCCCGGTGGGGTAGTTCGGGAATCCGGTCAGCACGTCGACCTCGTGACCGAGCGCGTGCAGTGCCCGCGCGATCACCCCGAACGTCATCGCCGAGCCGCCCTCGGGGTCGTACCACTGCGTCACCATGCCGATGCGCATGCTCGCCTCTTCCGTCGTGCGCTGCGGTGAAAGCGCTGCGGTGAAACATCTGCCGCGACTGCCGCGCGGGCCCGCGGTCGAGCCCCTCCAGGTCCGGGATCCCCGTGCAGGATACTCATCTTCGGGTCCAGGCCTTCAGCGCCGTCCCGCGGGCTGGGGGGACGGATCGCCCGTCGGCACGCGACGGATCAGGTCAGCCGACGTCGCGGACCTCGCCTGGGTTGCAGCCTGCGAGGACCGTGCGCGAGTAGCCGACCGCCGGGCGTCGGGGCTCCAGGTACCACGCGGACTTGGTCGCGGCGAACTGCGCATGGCACACGAACTGGTCACTCATGCCGGGGCTGTCCGCGTCGGGGAGGGCCGCGACCACGCGGCGCCATGCCTCGCGCGCGACCTCCACCTCGCCGTGCTCGCGCAGGTAGCGCGTCGGCGTCACCACCAGGGCGCGCTCTCCCTCGCGCACCACCCACCGCGCGTCGGCCACCAGGGGTGGCAGCGACGCAGGCGGTGGCTCGGAACCCCGGGGCTGCGTCGTGCCCGACGAAGCCTCAGTGCCGGGTACGCCGACCGCCGTCCCCGACGGCGGACCGGCGCTTCCCTGCCCCGGCGCACCGGCTCGTCCGGCGCTGGACGGGGCATCCGCACTTCGGTCCGGGACGGACGCGCACGAGGCGAGCAGGCAGACCGCAGCCAGCACCCCCACCGCGCGCTGGACGCACGGCAGACGCGCTGCGGGGCCCGGGCTGGACGCCCGGGCCCCGCAGTGCCGCCGTCTCGACCTCATCGGGCGGATCGCCCGAAGAGGTCAGCGCGTGAACGTCGCGTCGGCAACGCTCACTTGAGGATCTTGGTGACGCGACCCGCGCCCACCGTGCGTCCGCCCTCGCGGATCGCGAACTTGAGGCCTTCCTCCATCGCGATCGGCTGAATCAGGTCGACCTTCATCTCGGTGTTGTCACCGGGCATGACCATCTCGACGCCCTCGGGCAGGTGCACGACGCCCGTCACGTCCGTGGTGCGGAAGTAGAACTGCGGACGGTAGTTGTCGTAGAACGGCGTGTGACGGCCGCCCTCGTCCTTGCCGAGGATGTAGACGTTGGCGTCGAACTCGGTGTGCGGGGTCGTCGAGCCCGGCTTGCAGACGACCTGGCCGCGCTCCACCTCCTCGCGCTTGATGCCGCGCAGCAGCAGGCCGACGTTCTCGCCCGCACGGCCCTCGTCGAGGAGCTTGCGGAACATCTCGATGCCCGTGACGGTCGTCTTCTGGGTCTTGTCCTGGATGCCGACGATCTCGACCTCTTCGTTGACCTTCAGGATGCCGCGCTCGATACGGCCGGTGACTACCGTGCCGCGACCGGTGATCGTGAAGACGTCCTCGATCGGCATGAGGAACGGCTTCTCCGTCTCACGCAGCGGCTCGGGGATGTACTCGTCGACCGCGTGCATCAGCTCGACGATCGCCTTGCCCCACTCCGCGTCGCCCTCGAGCGCCTTCAGCGCCGAGACCTTGACCACCGGCAGGTCGTCGCCGGGGAACTCGTAGCTGGACAGCAGCTCCCGGACCTCCATCTCGACGAGCTCGAGGATCTCCTCGTCGTCGACCATGTCGGTCT
>CAKUSI010000239.1 GCA_934678955.1 uncultured Austwickia sp.
CTGTGCGGGCACCGCGACCACGGTCAGCTGCGCACCGATCACGGTGATGATGTTGGCGACCCACAGTCGGCGGAAGTGTTCGTTGGCCAACGGCCGCGAATCGGCGAGCAGGTGCCGGATGCTCACGGCGTTGCCGCCCTGATCCGCCGCTCCCACGGGCCCCGCCGCTCCCACGTCCACGACACGACGCTGTCCTATCACGCGACCGAGGTGGTCACGCGTAGGGTGTCGCGCCGTGGAGGAGGTGTCGCTGCTCGCGCTCGCGCTGCTGGTCACCGCATCGTTCGCCGCCGGCTGGGTCGACGCGGTCGTCGGCGGTGGCGGGCTGATCCAGTTGCCCGCCCTGGCGGTGGCCTTTCCGCAGGCGATGCCCGTACAGCTCCTCGCCACCAACAAGCTCGCTTCCGCCTGCGGGACTGCGACCAGCACCCTTACGTACCTTCGCCGTGTCCGCCCCGACCTGCGCACCGCGCTGCCGCTCGCGCTGGCCGCCTGGGCGGGCTCGACGGGCGGGGCGTTCATCGCCTCGCGGATCCCGCGTGAGGCGTTCAACCCGTTGATCCTGCTCGTGCTCGTCGGCGTGGGGACCTACACCCTGGCGAAGCCATCCCTCGGCCAGGTCGAGGCGCTGCGGCACCCGCACCGCCGGCACCTGGCGTACGCGGCGGTGATCGGCTTGGGTGTCGGCGTCTGGGACGGCGCCCTCGGGCCGGGGACGGGGTCGTTCTTCGCGTTCCTGCTGGTGGGGGTGCTCGGGTACGCCTTCCTGCAGTCCACCGCCCTAGCCAAGATCGCCAACCTCGCCACGAACCTGGCTGCGCTGGCGGTGTTCATCCCGCAGGGGGCGGTCGTATGGCACGTGGCTCTCCCGATGGGGGCCGCCAACGTGCTCGGTGGGTGGCTCGGCGCGCGCACCGCGGGCGCGCGCGGCCACGCGTTCGTCCGGGCGGTGTTCGTCGTGGTGGTGGGCGGTTTCGTGGTGCGGATCGGGTACGACGTGTGGCGCCAGTTCCTGGGCTGAGGAGCCGCGCGGGACGGGGCTGACACGACGGGGCCGCCGACGCCGCACCGGGTCCGAGTGGCGAGCGTCAGCGGGTCCGGGCCGCGAGGCTCAGCGGGTCCGGGCCGCGAGGCGACGCAGCCGCAGGCCCTGCAGGAGCAGCGACGTGGCGAGCGCCGCGCCCACGCCCTCCCCGGCCCGCAGGCGCAACGCCAACAGCGGCTCGAGTCCGAGTTCGCGAAGGACGAGTTCGTGGGCCACCTCGCGGCTGCGCTGCCCCGCGACCAGGTAGGCGTGCACGGCCGGCTCCAGCCGCTGCGCGATCAGTGCAGCGACCGAGGTGGCGAGTCCGTCGAGCACGACGCCGGTGCCCGCGCCCGAGGCGCCCAGCACGACGCCGACCAGCACCGCAATCTCGGGTCCTCCGAGCCCGGCGAGCAGGTCGATCGGGTCGTCGAAGTTGCTCTTCGCAGCCCTCCGGGCCACGGCCGTCGCGACGACCTCCCGCTTGCGGGCCATGATCGCGGCGTCCGACCCGGACCCCAGCCCGACGGTCTCCTCGGGGTCGGTGCCCAGCGCCGCGCACGTGAGCGCCGCGGCGACCGTCGTGTTGCCGACGCCGACCTCGCCCAGCGCCACCAGACCACCGACGGCCGCTCGGGCGCCGAGCTCCCGTCCGGTCGCCACGAGCCGCTCCACGGCGGCACGGGAGAGCGCGTCGCCCGTCGCCAGATCCCCGCGGGCGTCGTCGTCGAGGGGTCGAGCATCCGCGGAGCCGGGCAGCGGGCCGCCGGTCACCCCGGCGTCCACGACGATCACGCTGAGGCCGGCCCCTGAAGCCGTCACGGCGCCGAGGCCGCGGCCGGCGATCGACGCTTCGAGTACGTCACGGGTGACGCTGGCGGGGTACGCGGAGACGCCCAGGCCGGCGACCGGGTGGTCTGCGCCGACCAGCACCAGCGTGCCGCTTTCCGAGGCGCCGACCCCGGCCGCGACCAAGACGTCCAGCGCCCGGTCGAGCACGCCGAGAGAACCCGGAGGGGAGAGCAGGTCGTCCGCGTCGTCGGTCGCCGCCACCACCCGCGCCTGGTCGGGGGATCGGAGGTGGTTCGGCGGGGGAGCGGGCTCCAAGCGGTTGCGGCGCGCGCGGGAGCCCGTACCGTCTGGAGTCTCTCCAGGATCTCGCGGATCGCCTGGACCGCCCCGGTGGACTGGACCGCGCGGGTGGCCTGGAGCGCTCGAGTGGACTGGACCGCTCGGGTGGCCTGGACTGCCCTGGTCGTCGGTACCGACCGGGTCGGCTTCCGAACCGCCGTCGACGTCCTCCGCCGATGGGGTGGGCCAGCGTTCCTCCAGGATCACCTCGTCCAGGGGGAGCCGCGAAGACCACGCGAGGCGCTGCAGGCCGGGCTCGGGTGGGCGCTCGTCGGGCCAGCCCAGGCACAGCCAGCCCAGGGTCTCCACGCCGTCGGGGAGGTCGAGCAACGCCTGCAGGTCGCGCGGTTCGAAGAGAGTCACCCAACCCATTCCGAGGCCGTGGGCCCTGGCGGTGAGCCACATGTTCTCGATCGCGCAGGCACAGGACCACAGGTCGGCGTCGGGGAAGGTGGCTCGCCCCAGCACCCCGGATGCGGGGGTACGGCGGTCGCAGGCCACCACGACCCCCAGGCGCGCCTCGCGCAGGCCCTCGAGCTTGAGGTCGAGCAGCCGCTGGGCCCGGTCCGAGCTGAACGCGGCAGCCTGCCGCAACCTGAGGGAATCCGCCATGGCGGCAGCCCGATCCCTCGTCGCGGGGTCTGCCACGACGATGAACCGCCACGGCTGGCTATGTCCCACCGACGGACCGAGGTGGCCGGACTCGATGACCGCGCGGACGAGCTGTTCCGGCACGGGGTCCGGTCGGTAGCGGCGGATGTCCCGCCGGCTCGCCACGATGCGGCCCAACGCCTCGATCGCCTCGGGCGGGAACGCCCATCCCGACGGGTCGCCGGCCCGCTCGTGCGCGGAGCTGGGGTCGCCGACCGTGGGGACGGGTCGGCGCCAGATCGTCGCAGGTGCGGGCGCGTCCGGGCGGGAAGTCATGGGCCCAACCTAGTGCGAGCTCCCATCGCACGAGGGCGGCCCGCGTGCGATGCCTGTCTCACGCCCGATGGTGGTCATGACCGCTCCCCGGCCCGGCGAACGGCCCGGCGAACGACCCGGCGAACGACCCGGCGAACGTCCCGGCGCGTACCCCGCGAACAGCAGGGCAAGCGTCACACGTGCAGACTTCGAGCGTCCCTGCGCCGGCAAACGTGGGCCGTGTTGCGGGCCGTGCTGCGCGCCGGGGTGGCTACCGGTCTGGCGGGTGGCTACCGGTCGTAGGCGTAGCTGCCGGGGGAGAGGTCCCAGTGGACGTAACGGCCGCGCTCGTCCGCCACGGGGCTGACGGTCGCGGCCAGGCGTCGCTGGTGGACCAGCGTGTGGTGGCGCTGGCACAGCAGGGTCGCGTTGCTCAGGTCGCTGGGCCCGTGGTCCAGCCAATGCCGAATGTGATGGGCCCGAGTCCACGTCGGTGGCGCGCTGCACCCCGGATAGGTACATCCGCGGTCCCGGTGCCACAGCGCCCGCCGCTGGGCAGGGTCGAACAACCGCGTCGCCCGGCCCTGATCCAGGATCTGCGACTGACTGCCCAACACGGTCGGGATGATCTCCGCGTCACAGGCCAAGCGCCGCACCTGCGCCGGGGACAGGAACGTCCCGGCGGCCCGCGAGCCGATCACCTCCCCGGCTCCGATCCCGGCCAGCAGGGACTGCAAGCCGATCGTGACGTACAACGCCGTCGACGAGGGCAACGCCGTGGCCATCAATCCCGGCACCGCGACCAGGCGGCTCCGGGGCGAGGGTGCACTAGCCGCGGGGCCGATCCCCGTGCCGGGCTCTTCAGCAGTGCCGGGCTCTCCAGGCGTGCCGTGCGTCCCGCTCGCCTTGCCCTTCCCGCTCGCCTTGCCCGCGCTGGGGCCGGCGCTAGGGCTGCCCGCCTCGCTGGGACTGCTCACACTCGGGCTGGGACTGGTGTCGTCGGCGTGGTTGTCCGTCTCGCTGGGGCTGGGGGTGGTGGTGGTGTGCAGGGCCGCGCCACGAGCCAGAACCTCGGCGAGTGCTTCGGCGCGGCGCTGCCCGGCGGGGCGCAGGTCGGTTTCCCCGGTGTCGGGGTTGGGCCGCGGTGCGGCGAGTGGGCCGATCGCCGCTTCGAGGACGGCTGCCTGGGCGGGGGTCAGCCGTAGGGCGTATTCCGTGAGCCCTGTGGAGCACACACCCGGGGAGGACAACACTGCGCAGGAAGCCAGCTTCTCTTGCAGGTCATCGATCTCACCGGGGGCGCCGTGTCGGGCCAGTAGAGCTGGACGCAGACGCTTCATCTCCCGAAGTCCCTGTTCGCCGGCCAGCAGGCACAACCCGCGGGTCACCGTGGGGATGGCCTCCGGCACGAGCCGCGGCGCCAGTACGGCAGCCTCGCTGAGCACTCCCAGTGCGCTGGCCACGTTTAACGCCGAGCCAGTGATGTGCTCCCACACGATCCCCAGCGGGGAGTCTGGGTCTAACGCCGCCACCGGGTCGGACCCAGCCAGGCCCGTGCGGCGTCCTTGGCGGGTCATCTTCACCAGCCGCGCCAGCGCGTAGGCCCCGCCCTGGCGTAGGGAGGGCGCGTGCCGGGTGATCCACACCGGCGTGCTGCATCCCGCCTGCCTGATCACGTCCCGCTCTTCGGCCTCTAACACGGCCCGGGCCCGCACGCTGTCCCACACCGCCACCGCTCGGTCGGCGGCCTCTACAAGATCGGCCAACCCGCTACCGGACAGCCCGGTCAGCCACGACCCGTGCTTTTGCCCCAGGGCAATCCCCGCCCGGATCGCCGGGATCACCTGACTCGAGGGGATCATCGCAACCGGGGAGCCGCCATCAGGGGCGCCGCCATCAGGAGCGCCTAGGCCCACACCATCTCTCAGGCCATCGTGCAGGCCATCCCAGGGCTCACCCCAGGGCTCACCCCAGGGCAGGTCCCAGGGCGCGTCCCCTTCATCCGGGGCATGCCCGGGCAGCGGGTCCATCCCATCGAGATTCACCGGCGCGGACTGTGCGATCCCCGGATCGCCCGCCACGGCATCCATCCAGAAACCGGGGAAGAAGTCCGCGGTCGAAGCCTCACGGGCATCCTCGCGGCAATCCCCCTGAAAGTCCCCGAGGACGTCCCGGGTCCAGCTGGGGGTCGTGGCGCGCGGTCCGGTCCCCGCGGGCGACGGATCGCCGTGGGTTGGGGCACCGGCCGGAGTCGACATACCTTGATCCTAACGCGCCATTTCTCATCCGACAAGTGTTCGATAAAAGATTCTTCTCAGTGCGAAATCTCCTGTGAATTACGAGGATTCGCTGAACATCCCATTCGTTTCTGCGAAGGAGCCGCGCACCGTACCAGAGGCCACCGACAACCCTGCGGAATAGCCTCCGGTGTGGCTCCCTACCTCAGCGAAACCCCCAAGAAGAGTCGCCATGGCGACGGTTGCGATGGCGGCGCGAACGGCAGACGTGCGCGACACACATCCCCGCCGTACGCCGTCGGCCAGCGGCGTCCGCAGCCCGCGCCACCGGACCGCCCGGCGGCCCGCATACGCAGACGGCGACGACAGACATAACGACTGATCGCAACGACTGATCGCGTCGCTAGACCGCGACCGGACGCGCCAACTCGCATGAGAGTTCTCTCATCGGCAGTTCATTCGCCGCTTACTTCGCCCTCCTAGCCTCCTTGTGTGACAGCCCCTTCGGGGGATGCCATTCTCACCAGGAGGAATCCCATGCGCCGCATCGCCCCAGTCGTCCTGTCCGCCGCTCTCGCGGGCGCCGGCATGCTCGCCGTCGCTCCCGCCGCCCAGGCCGATGAGCGCGTCTGCCGTGGCACCATCAACGCCGTCACCGTCGACAACCTGAAGGTGCCGAACGGCGCCAGCTGCACCCTGAACGGCACCTTCGTCAAGGGCAACATCAAGGTCGAGTCGAACGCGTCCCTGAAGGCCAACAAGGTGCGGGTCGACGGCAACATCCAGTCGCAGGGCCACCAGGCCGTCCTCGTCCAGGACAGCCGCGTTGACGGCAGCATCCAGCTCGAGCAGGGTGGCGC
>CAKUSI010000240.1 GCA_934678955.1 uncultured Austwickia sp.
CACCTGCTCGGCGACGACGGGTTCGGCCGCAAGGTGGCGCTGTTCGCGTTCGACTACGACGACCAGCCCGACCCGGACATGTACCCGCGCGGGTGCCTCGCCCGATTCGACGTCGGCCCCGACGGGTCCGTCACCGAGGCCACGACGTGACCGGCCCCGGGTCGCGCCCGACCGACGTGCGGGTGCACCACCCGGACGGCACGAGCGAACTGTGCGAACTCGCCTACGACAGCCTCACCGACGAAGGCATGCACAGGTGGGTCGTCGCGGGAGAGATCACCCGGGCGGACCGGATCACCATAGGTGTCCTGCCCGCCCGCACCACGATCGCCGTCGCGCTACGAGAGGAACACTGATGCGCCGCCGCGGCTGCCTCGGCCCGTACGAACTGCACCCCGTGCCAACTCCCCGCAGGCCACAAGGCCGCTCGCTGGACCGCTTGCCGCCCATCCCCGAAGGAGACATCATGACCCCGATCTGTGCCGTCGACACCGAAACGACTTCCCTGCGACCCGACCGGCGGGCGTGGGACGTCGCCCTGATCCGCCGCGACGACGAAGGCGAGCGCCGCGTCCAGTTCTTCATCGAGCTCGACGCCCTCGACCTGCCCAACGCCGACCCGTTCAGCCTCAACGTCGGGCGTTTCTGGGAACGGCACCCGCAAGCCATGAGGCTCGGTGCAGGACAGGACATCGGCTGCGACGCCGTCGAACTCTGGTCTTCCTGGGCCAAGGCCGATGTCTTCGCCGTACCGGCAGGAGCTGTAGTCGACGCGGCCACCGCCGCTCACATCATCGCCGGGATGACGCACGGCGCGCACCTCGTCGGCGCGGTCCCGAACTTCGACGCCGAAGTCCTCGCCGCGATCCTCCGAGACAACGGCCTCACCCCGACCTTCCACTATCACCTCATCGACGTGGAGGCGTTGGCCGTCGGCTGGCTGTGCGCGTGGGACCGCGCCGACGGCGAACCCGGCATCCGACCGCCGTGGCGATCCGACGACCTCTCCACGGCGCTCGGTGTCCCGCCACCCGCCAAGGACACCCGGCACACCGCCCTCGGAGACGCCGAATGGGCGTTCGCGATCTACGACCACATCACCGGCGGATGGGAGAAGGCCGAGTGAACGTCCCGACCGAAGCGGACGTGCTCACCGCGCACGGGTTCCGGATCCTCGCCCGCGCCGACGAGGCCCGGCCGGTGTACCGGCCCGGTCTGATCGCCGCCGCCCTCCTGGCGTTCACCGACGCCGAACACGGGCACCCCGCCACCGCCGCCGACATCGACAACGCAATCCGAGGAGGTGACGGCCGTGGGGACAACCCGGATCGGTGACCGCGCCGTGTACGAGGTGACCGTGCGCCGGGTCGACGACAAGACCCGGGAGCAGTGGACGTACCCGCCGATCGTGACCCGCGCGTCGTCGGTGCGGGGAGCGCTCACTGACGCGCTCCTCGCGCCCCTGTCCCGCTGGCACGCGCTCAACGACGAGGAGACCGGATGAACCCGACGAAGCGGGGACAGCAACTCGCCGCGTCCGCGGAGCGGTGGGCCGAAACCGCTGAGTCCCGCGCCGCGATCGCCTACACGGAGGGCGCTGGCCCCGTCCTCAACACGGCACTCGCCGCCCTCGTTTCGGTCGCGTACGCCGCCGCTTCACTCGCCTGGACCTGGACCGCCGACTCATGACAAACGCGAAGGGAGCCCGCCGTGGCTGACATCGGAGAAACCATCGAGACCATCGAGCTTGAGCCCATCACCGCGCCGCCCGTCCAGGTGCCGGTGCCGCAGGAGGTGCCCGCGTGAACGATGACTTCACCGGCCCCGCCCTCGCAGCCGGGACGGTCCTCGGGGTCCGCGCATTCGACATCGACAACCTCGGGCGGCTGTGCGGCGTAGCCCACGCCGACGTGTTCCGGCCCGGGGAGAACATCGCCCGCTGCCGCGCCACGCCACAAGGCCGGTGGGCGCATGTGCCCGGCGGGATGACGTGGACCACCCCGGACGAGCCGCGCGAACACCGACCCGGGTCAGCCGACTGCGAGTGCGGGTACTGGGCGCACTACGACGGCACCCACTCCTGGGAGTCGACGCTCCGGGCGTCCGCGATCATCGAGGGCTACGGCCTCGTCACCCTCGGCACGTCCGGGTTCCGCGCGGGCAAGGCACGCCTGGTCGCGCTCGTCCCGCCCGCGCACCTACCGGTCGCGGCGCGTGTCGCTGACGTGTACGGGCATGCGGGGGTGCCGATCTACCGGACCCTCGCGGACGCGCTCACCGAGCACCCCGTGACGCACCCGCGCCGCGACCCCCTCCCGCACCCCGACACGCACCCGGACTTCTGGGACCGCGACGACCGGCCCCGAGCAGAACAGCAGGCGCCCCCATATCTACAGGTCCAGGCAGTCATCAACCGGCTGGCGATTTCGATGCGGTACGTCGACACCGGCGCTGTCGTCACCAGCCGGGACTTCATCGACGCCGCCACACCGCAGAAACCGAAGGGCAAGCGGCCCGGGGTCGGGGACACCACGAAGACGTACCCGACGTCCGGTGACGTCATCCGCAAGGGCAAGCGGCGGTGACCACGACGGCGGTCGTCCTGTCCCTGGACCAGGCGTGGGTTCTGCCCGTGACCGAGGTCATCGAATACAGCGAAGGCAACGCGTGGGTGTACGTCCGCACCCCACGAGGCCGCTACTACGCGCACCGAGACGAAATAACCATCTACCCAGGAGGCAAGACATGAGGAAGATCCCGACCCTGTTCGCCCGCGACCGGGCCACTGGGAAGGTCGACACGACGCAGGTAACGCCCGGCTGCGAATGGGTGATCGCCGGGGAAGGCGTCGCCACCCGCAAGCTCGACGGCACCTGCACCATGCTCGACGCCGACGACGGATGGTGGGCTCGCCGGGAAGTGAAGCCCGGGAAGACGCCCCCGCCCGGTTGGCGCGAGACAGACCACGATCCCGTGACCGGGCGGCGCGTCGGCTGGGAACCCATCGCGCAGTCCCCGTTCGCGCGGTTCCACGCCGAGGCCCTGACCATGCCCACAGACCCACCGGACCTGCAGCCGGGCACGTACGAGCTGATCGGCCCCAAGATCAACGGCAACCCCGAACGCACGACCGGTCACCGCCTCGTGCGCCACGGATGCTGGATCATCGCGCCATCGAAGCGCATCGAGCCCGAGCACATGGTGTCTGGCCTCTCGCGCCACGGATGGGAAGGCGTCGTGTGGTGGCGCGACCCGAACGACCCCGACTGCGACAAGGCCAAGCTCAAGGGACGCGACTTCCCGTGAGCGAGGAGGAACGGCCGGTGTACCGGCCCGCCCCGTGGCGCACCCGCCCCGCTCCACCCACTCCGGACGCCCGCCGACCCTACGGTCGGCGGGCGTCCCCGCCCCCGACGGGACACCCCGTGAAGATCACCGACACCCTCGACGAACTCACCCGCTGCCGCATCCCGTGGCTCTGCGACCGCCGGCGAAACCACTGGATCGCAGGCCGAGACCGGGTCGTGTTCGACGGGCAGCAACTCGACGAACTCGTCCTCACCCGCGCCACCATCCACCTCGAGAACCTCGGGTTCGGTGAAGCGATGCTCGTCATCGACCGCGGCCCCGTCCACCTGCACATGCAGGTGCAATACCCCACGGTGGTGGAGTCCGAAGGCGCAGAGCGCATCACCGTCAGCAACCCGCCCCTACCCCAGGAGAACCAGTGACCGGCTTGACCGACGTCCGAGACCGCACCCTGACGATGCTCCGCGCTCTCGGGGTCGAACCCGACCAGCGGCAGATGCGCACCGTCGAGAAGTACGTGCGCTGGGTCGACGGACAGATCAGTACGGCGCACATCGACGGGCGGGTCATGGACCGCGAAGTCGCCCGCGGCCACGAGATGACCGTCACCCACGACCCGTACTGGGGCGGCGCCGACTACACAGCGACTTGCCACGAACCGCCTGGCGCGGACTGTCGTCTCGTCTGCGCCGACGACGACTGCGAACAGTGGGCCGCGATCCTGCGTGACGTCACCGGCCCCTACCACGTCGTCAACGACGACCCAGCCGACGAGCCTGTCCAGCACCGCATGACCGACAACGGGCAGTGCAACGCCGTGGACTGGCTGCGCAACGACGACGCCGGGATCGGCGATCTCGGCCCCGGCTCCGGGTTCGAGCTGGCGCGCATACCGGTACGCGTCTCGTGGACCGGCTACGGCTACGGATGGGAACGCGCATGACCGGTTACGTGATGCCAGGAGGATTCGGGGGCCGCAACGGCGCACAGTGGTCGACCGCCTGGGCAGATCACCGGCTGCGCTCGGAGCGAGGCCGCGCGGCCCACGGAACGGCATCGGTCCAGCACACCGTGACCCCTCCCTCACGGAACGCCCTGCGCCGCGCCATCGCTGCCAACCTCTGCCCATATTGCGGGAAAGGGCCGTACAAGAACCTCGGGATGCACACCAACCGTGCGCACGGAGTGAGCGCGGCAGAGCTCCGAGACATGTCAGGGCTTAAGCGGGTGTGCTCTGAGGAATTGAGCGATGACAGCCGCTCCCGCTTCATCCAACGACCCGACCGCGAGGAAATCACACGGAAGGCGACCGCGGCGTCAGCGAAGGCCGGGGCTCAACAGATCGCGCTTGCAGCCTCTCTGGCTCCACGTGTGGCGCAGATGGAGGCACGCGATCCAACCGTGGTTCAACGTGCCCTACGCGGTGACCGACTCGTCGACATCGCAGCTGACATCGGTGTCACCAGCGCCACTGTGGGCCGCATCCTGCGGCGGCACGGAGTACAGCCGACGCTTTCGCGAACCAACGCCGAGAGAAGGGAGCGGCTAGGTGCGCTTCGTGGCCGTGCCACTGCGTCGAACCAAGAGCGTATCGACGCAGAACGCTCCATGCGAGTCCGACGCTTCCACGAGCTGGGGGGCGATTGGAAGGCCGTCGAATCGCTCGCTGACGAATGCCAGGTCGACGAGAAGAACATGCGAGCCTACCTCCGAAGAGTCGGGGTTACGGTGCCCGATGGGCGTGTCGTCTCTCGCCGACGCCGCATGAAGGTGACGCCGGAGCAGACAGCCGAAATCCGGAGGCTTGCACTTGCCGGCCTCACGCAAAGTCAAGTAGGCGAACGCTTCGGCATTAGCCAGTCAAGGGTCTCGTCCATAGTCCGCGCAGGGGAGGCCCCATGAGTGAGCAAGCCAGGCGGCGGCTCAAGCCCGGAGCGGCCGTGGGCACGACCCGCTTCGCGAGCCCCGACAGCGGATGCCCACACGACGGCGAACGCCGAACCGTCATCATCATCGGCACCGGCTCACACGACGGGCCAGCCCACCTCTGCGGGCTATGCCACCGAATAATCCCCGAGCCAGCCGCGATGCGCGAGCTAGTAGAGGAGGATGACGAAGCATGAGCTACATGACGTGCCCGACGTGCCAGACAGACGATGACGTGAAGGTGATGCAGGGCTCCCCGCCTCGCATGTGGGTGAGGTGCGGGCGCTGTGGCGCGCGATGGAAGGTCACCGTCCCCGAGTGCGGTCCCGGTCGCCACGACTGGCACGACCTCACCCGGACCAGTAGCGGCAGGTCGCCGAAGCAGCGGTGCAGCGTGTGCGGGCGGAACCGCGTCAATCCTCACGCCTGAGTCCGGGATCGCGGGTCTTCATCCGCAGTCGATCTGTACCGACTTTGGTACGAAACTCGTATACTATTATGGGTATGACAACGTACGCGATCACGATTCAGCGCACCGCGCAGAAGTCACTCGACCGCATCGAACGACCCACCCGCAAGCGCATCGAAACCGCGATCACGAACCTCGCAACTGACCCCCGCCCCCACGGATGCACCAAGCTCACAGCCACCGACGCCTACCGCGTCCGCGTCGGCAACTACCGAATCGTCTACACCATCGACGACCAAATCCGGATCGTGGACGTCACCAACATCGGACACCGAGGCTCGATCTACCAGGAGGTGTGACATGGACCGACTAGTCCCCATCAGCGAGGCTCGAGCACGCCTCGGCGACCTCATCGCAGAGGCTGACGAGCAGGAGATCT
Organism: uncultured Austwickia sp.; assembly: GCA_934678955.1. The sequence goes on from CAKUSI010000240.1 coordinate 6,084, forward strand.
ACGTACTGCGCCACGGGCGACCCGCCGGCGTCCTCGTCTCCATCAGCAAGTTCGAGGGCCTCCTC
>CAKUSI010000241.1 GCA_934678955.1 uncultured Austwickia sp.
CCTTTATGAGCAATGGGCGGGGCGCGTCTATGCGTACGCCCGAAGACGCTCCGACCCGCACACGGCAGAACAGGTCGTGTCCGACACGTTCCTGGCCGCTTGGCGTCGCTGGGATGTCCTGCCGGATCCGCCCTTGCCATGGCTGTTACGGACGGCTCGGAACTGTCTCGGCACACTGTGGCGCGGCCAGCGACGGCAGCGGGCACTCGTCGATGCCGTCGGACTCCATGCCCGGATCGACGCCGCCGGTCCCGAGCACGAAGTCCTCGCTCGCCAGGAGATGCTCAGCGCGCTGCGGCGACTCTCCCCCGAGGATCGGGAAGCCCTGCTCCTGATCGCCTGGGATGGGCTGACCCACGACCAGGCTGCCGACGTCCTCGGCATCACCACCAACGCGTTCGCTGCCCGCGTCTCCCGGGCCCGCAAGCGGCTCACCACCGCCCATTCCGACACCGCCTCCCCCGACTTTCGGCCCGACATGCCGATCACCACACTGAGGAGCCTCCGATGAATGACCTCGACGTCCTGCACTCCCTCCGTCCCACCAACGAGACTCTTGCCACGGAGTTCCCTGCCGAGCGGCGTGAGCGGATCTTTGCCGAGATTCTGCAGGCCGGGCACGGGCCGGAGGTTTCTGGGGGGATGGGTGGCCGGCACTGGGACAGTGCTGCATCCGGCGCAGCAGAGACCCAGCACTCCACCCCCACTCCTCGCCGAGCGCCCCGGAGGCGCAGCCTGGCGGTCGCGGCCGGCGTACTCGTCCTCGCCGGAGCCGGAGTCGCGATCCAGCTCGCACCGATCGGTGAGCAGGCCCCCGGCCCTGTCTCGACGATGCTGGCGCCACCGGCAGCCGCCGCAACTCTGCCCGAACTGGCCCGGCGCGCCGAGAACCCGGTGCCGCTGGCCGAGGGCACATTCCGCCACGTCCGGATCACCAGCAGCGATCAGACCATCGACACCTATGTCGCAGCCGACGGCTGGACCTGGCGCCACGACACGATGCTGGGCGGGGCCCCGTTCTATGCGGTCATCGCCCCGCAGACACTCGACCTGCCCAGCGACCCGGTTGCCCTGCGCGCGGCCCTGGAACAGCTCGCGACCGGAACCGAGTCGCCCGAACAGGCTCTGTTCAAGGAGATAGGCGAGGTCGCGATGAACGAGTCCGCATCGCCGGCGACCCGCGCCGCAGCGATCCGCGTACTCGATCAGATGGCGAATGAGCCCGCCGTCACGCAACCCCGCCCGAAGGACCCGGGCGATACGACTCCGCGTGTGCTCGTCGAACAACACGACCGGAACGGCCAGCCCGTGATCACCGCGCGGTTCGTGGACGATTCCCGCCCCGAGGTGACGCTGACGCTGACCTTCGATGCACGGACCGCGGATTTGCTCGCCCAGGAGGTGGGCGCCTATCGGATGGACTTCGCGCGCGACACGGCGGACCGGCTACCCACGGACATCGTCGACGAGGTCGGCTCCAAGCGGGTCGAAAAGACCGTGACCGGCTCCTGAGGCTGAGGCAGCGGGCTCGGCAACCTCGGCGGCGGGCTCGGGCAGGAGCTCGCGCATCTGGTCGGCGAGCTCCTGGGCGTGGGCCATCAACTCGGCGTTCGTGTGGGTCATGATCACCCTCCGCGGGTGGGCGTTTCTCTGGGCTGATGTGGAACGGGAAGTCACCCATCGGATCGTGCGACACCGGTGAATGTTCCCCGCCACCGCACGGGATCCTAGAAGTGAGGATCACCTAACTTCCAGAGAAACCTGAGGATTTCCGGGCCGTGTCTTGTGGGGGCATGGTCACGATTCGGTCACCCCGTCATCGGCGAGGAGGGCGGCGAGCGCCCCGCCGAGTTCGTAAGCCGCCCTCACCCGGGCTAGTCCCCCTCGTCCTCCACGCACCCGACTGCACCGCCCTCTTCGACCGTGCACTTCTGGCGGTGGGCATCGCGCTGGATCTGAGCGGGAATCCCATCGACGACCGTGCGGGAGTAGCTCGATTCGAACTGCACCTTCTCGCCCCCGCGAACCCGCTCGGCGCGGGTGCGCTCGCCGATCAGCTCGCCCGTGTTCTCGTCGAACACCAGTTCATCGCTGACCCCGAAAACATTGGCGCGGCCGATCGCCACCCCGGTCCGGCCATCGACGACGGCTTTCGGATCCGTGATCGTCGTGCCCGGGATGGTCTGGATCACCCGGAACAACGCGGCCCGCAGGTCGGCGGGCACCATGCCGGTGCGCAGGGCATCGGCGGCATAGGTGTACGCCGAGTCGTGCTTCCCGGATCCATGCCCGGCACTGTCGGCGTACAACCGGGCGCGGAGCGCCTGCGTATCCCGCGGCAACGCCGCCAGCCACGCCTGGTTGGGCAACTGCCAACTGCCGTCGATCTCGTTGGGGCTCAGGTTGGTCGTCCAGGGATAGGGCGGCGCGGGCTCCGAGTGGATCTCAGGACCGTCGAGGAGACGGAGGATCTGGTGGGGCTTGTCGTTATACCAGCTCGGGCGGGCCCCATCCACGGCCGCATAGGTCACCCGTGCAGTAGCGATCAGGTAGGTGGACCCGTCGCCCGGCCCAGCGTTCTCCTTGTCGTTGTTGCCGTAGTAGGTATGCGACACCGTGCTGCGGGACGTGATCTCCCACCACTGGTCGGCACGGGCGGGCGGGTCGGTCGCGGCGCCGGCGGCGAGGAACAGCACCTGGCTCGCCTCCGCGCTCGCCGAGCCCGTTGGCCCCCGGCAATGCGTCACAGGCAGTTTCCCATTTCCCGATGGCTGAGGAGCGAGGCACGAGCGTCTCGAAGCCGCCCTTCGAGACGGCCGCGGGCGGCCTCCTCAGGGAACGGCACCGGGAACTTCGGGCAACTTGCGGCGAGCCACTGGGGCGTACCCCCAAGATGGACAGCATGACCCCACGCACCTGGGAAGACACCACCCTCACCCCCAAGCAGCGCGCCGAAGCGCTCGTGGCCGCGATGACGCTGGAACAGAAGATCGCCCAGCTCCACGGCGCGATGGAGACCATCGACATCTACGGCATCGCCAGCAAGGCCACGACCGCCGAAGAGATGGAGCAGCTCGCGGCGCAGATCCGGGTCGAGCGCCACGTGGCGGCCATCGACGAGCTGGGGATTCCGCGGTTCCGGATCACGAACGGGCCGGTGGGGGTGGGGATGGGCGACGGTACGCCGAGTCCGCCGGCGACGAGTCTGCCGATGACCATCGGCCTCGCAGCGGGGTTCGACCCGGAGCTGGCGACGGCGTACGGCGACATCATCGGCTCTGAGACCGCCACCCTCGGCCAGCATGTGCTGGAGGGGCCTGGCGTGTGCCTGCACCGGACGCCGATCGCGGGCCGCAACTTCGAGTACTTCTCCGAGGACCCCTACCTCTCCGGCGTCATGGGCGTCGCGGTGACGAAGGCCATCCAGGCCCACGATGTCATCGCGATGGGCAAGCACTATGTGGTGAACGATCAGGAATACGAGCGCTTCCGCACGAATGTCGAGGTCGACGAGCACGTGCTGCGCGAGCTCTATCTCCTGCCGTTCGAAATGCTCGTCAAGGATGGCGAGATCGCCGCGATGATGTCGGCGTACAACCGCATCCGCGGCGTCTATGCCACCGAATATCGCTACACACTCACCGACATTCTCCGCACCGAGTGGGGTTTCGAGGGCTATGTGCAGTCGGACTTCTGGTCGTGCCGCTCGGCCGCCGGGTCGTTGAATGCGGGCATGGACCACGAGATGCCCGACGCGAAATGGCTCAACGAGGAGAACATCAAGAACGCGCTCAGCGATACGTCGCTGGAGATCCAGACCGTGGACCGGGCGCTGGTGCGGCGTTATACGCAGATGTTCCGGTTCGAGCAGTTCTCCCGGCCGTACGCCCCCGGCGAGATCGATGCCTATGGTCATGGCGCGATCTCCCGCCGGATCGGCAACGAGATCGCGGTCCTGCTGAAGAACGACGGCGGCCTGCTGCCGCTTGAGAAGGATCTCGGCCGGCTTCTCGTCGTCGGCCAGAAGACCTTCGCCGAGAAGGCGACCACCGGCGGCGGGGGCAGTTCGAAGGTGGACCCGCTCTATACGGTGCCGCCGCTGGAGGGTCTCGCGGACGTGGTGAGCGAACTCGATGCGAGCGTGCAGGTCGAATCGGTGATCGTCGCCGACGACCTCGCGAACCTGGCCGACGCGGTCGAGGCGGCGAAGCAGGCCGATGCGGTCGTGATCATGGCCGGCCTCGTCGCGACGGAGGGCGCAGACCTGCCGGACATGAACATGCCGCACGACCAGAACCGCATGATCGCCAAGCTCGCGCCGGCCAACCCGAACACCGTCGTCGTGCTCAAGAACAGCAACCCGGTCGTGCTCCCCTGGGCCGATGAGGTGCCCGCGATCCTCGAAGCCTGGAACCAGGGCGCGGAGGACGGCCACGTCGTTGCTGATCTCTTGTTCGGCGTCGTGAACCCGTCCGGCAAACTGCCCACGACCTATCCGATGACCGCCGACGACACGCTTTATGCCGGCCGTCCCGAGCGCTATCCCGGCACCGACGAGGGCGACGGCTACCCCGTGATCCGCTACTCCGAAGGCCTCGAAGTCGGCTATCGCTGGCACCAGGCCCAGGGCATCGCACCGAGGTACGCCTTCGGCCACGGACTGTCGTACACGACGTTCGAGGTCGGGGACGTGTCGGTCGATGCGGGTACGCCCGGCCAGTCGCCGGTCACGATCACCGCCACGGTCACGAACACGGGCGAGCGCGCCGGTGCCGAGGTCGTGCAGGTCTATCTCGGCTTCCCCGAGTCGTGTCACCAGCCGCCGAAGCGGCTGGTGGGCTTCGCCAAGGTGACGGTGAAGCCGGGGGCCAGCGAACAGGTCACGATCACCGTCGACCCGGCGGCGACCAACCATCCGCTGTCGGTCTGGTCGTACGCCGAACGCGCGTTCGTCGTGCCCACCGGCGAGTTCACCGTCTATGTGGGGACGGCCTCGGACAACACGCCCCACGAGTCCCGGTTCACCGTCCGCTGATCAGCTCCCGGGCAGCGGGGGCGACCTCGCGGGCGAACGTCCGGGTGCTCTCGGCGTCGTCGGCGGCCAGGATGAAGCCGCTGATGCCGTAGTCGGCGTTGAGTCCGGCCAGCTCCTCGACCCACTGTTCGGGCGGCCCGTTGAGGAGCCCCTTGTTCTCATTGCCGAAACGGCCGTGGATGTTGAGCATCCGGCGTACGGCCGAAGGCTCCCGACCCGCCTTTTCCGCGCCCTCGTCGATCAGCCGGTTCATGTTCCGCAATGCCTCGGGTCCCTGCTTCAGATAGCCGAGCGACGGGAGCCAACCATCGCCGAGCTCACCGGTCAGGCCCAGCATCTTCGGACCGTAGGCACCGATCCACACACCGATGTCATGCGCCGGCTTCGGGCCGCGCTTGGCACCGGTCACGGAATAGAAGTCACCGCGCTGGCGGACCCCACCCTTGGTTTCGGTGTCCCACAACTCGCGGATGATCCCGATCGCCTCGCGGAGGGCCTTGATCGACTGGCCCGGCGTCAGCCGACGGCCGCCCATCGCCTCGATCGCGTCCCAGAAACCACCCGCGCCGATGCCGAGCTCAAAACGCCCGTCGCTCAGCAGATCGATACTCGACGCAGCCCGCGCCAGCATCGCCGGCGGCCGCAGGGGCAGGTTGCCCACGTTCGCGCTGATCCGGATCCGCTCGGTGCGCGCGGCGACGAACGCCATCAGCGTCCAGGTGTCGAGGAACGCCGGCTGATAGGGATGATCCTGGAACGTGACCAGGTCAAGGCCCTCGGCATCGGCCAGCACCGCCAACTCGACCGCTTGCTGGGGGTCGCGTGCGGTGGGCGTGACGAAGGTGCCGAAGATCGGATCGTGACCATACGAAGACATGACTGCCCGCTCTCGCCGGAAAGATTTAGTTGATGTGTCAACTATAGCCCATCCGAGATATTCCCGCCATAGGACCGCCAGGACATCCGCCACTGCCTAGGATCGACACCATGCAAGAGATCCAGCGCGTTGCCATCGTCGGCGCGGGCGCTATGGGCGGGATGTATGCCGCGCACTTCGCCGAGGCCGGATTCGAGGTGGTCTTCGTGGCGAGTGGCGAGCGGGC
>CAKUSI010000242.1 GCA_934678955.1 uncultured Austwickia sp.
AGACCCCCGACACCCCCGACCAGCGGCGTCCGGTCGGGCCGGCCAGCAGGATGTAGCCGGCCCACAACGCGCCGGCGCCCAGCGCCCAGACGATGCCGACGGGATCCAACAAGGTGGCCCAGGTCGTCAACGCCGACCCCGCCCTCGACGGACGCCTCAAGGTCGCCTTCCCGGCCAACTACAACGTGACCCTGGCGGAGAAGCTGATCCCGGCCGCCGACCTGTCGGAGCAGATCTCGCTCGCCGGCATGGAGGCCTCGGGCACCGGCAACATGAAGTTCGCCCTCAACGGCGCGCTGACCATCGGCACCGACGACGGCGCGAACGTCGAGATCCGCCAGCTCGTCGGTGACAAGCACTTCTTCCTGTTCGGCATGAACGAGCCGCAGGTCGCCGAGCTGGGCGCGAAGGGGTACAACCCGGCCTCCTACTACGAGTCGAACCCGCAGCTCAAGGCCACCTTGGACCTGATCCTGTCGGGCCACTTCAGCGGCGGCGACCAGCACCTGTTCGACTCGGTGGTCTACAACCTGCTGCACAGCGACCGGTTCATGGCCCTGGCCGACTTCCAGTCCTACGTCGACACGCAGGCCGAGGTCGAGAAGAAGTACGCCGACCAGGATGCCTGGACGCGTTCGGCCATCCTGAACGTCGCCCGCACGGGCTTCTTCAGCTCTGACCGCTCGATGCGCGACTACATCCAGCGCATCTGGCACACGCAGCCGATGCTCTGACGCCGAGGGCTTGGGTTTCAACCGCCGAGGGCTCCGCTTCAGTCGAGGAGTGGAGCCCTCGGCGCATCTCCCCGACTCACGGGCCGAGTGCTTGACTGGTGTCATGGCGACCGAACACCTGCTCGAACAGTTCACCTGGCACTGGGACACGCATGCCCGTCCCCGCCTGGCCGGGCTCACCGACGCCGAGTATTTCTGGGAACCCGCCCCGGGCTCCTGGAACGTCCGCCCGCGCGGCACCGGCACTGCACCCATGCAGGTCGGTGCGGGGGCATTCACCCTCGACTTCGCCTTTCCCGAGCCCCAGCCGGCGCCGGTCACGACGATCGCGTGGCGCCTGGCCCACCTGCTCGTCGGCGTCTTCGGCGCGCGCGTGGCGTCCCACTTCGGCGGCCCGCCCGCCGACTACGACACCTACGACTACCCGGGTACCGCATCCGACGCCCTCGCCCGCCTCGACGCCGTGGTCGGGTTGTGGGTGGACGGGGTCCGGGGCCTGGACGAGGAGGCGCTGGGGCGTCCGGTCGGGGAGGCGGGGGGACCGTGGGCGGCGGAGCCGATGGTCACGCTCGTGCTGCACATCCACCGCGAAGCGATCCACCACCTCGCCGAAATCGCGCTCCTGCGGGACCTGAGGGCCCACGGCGTCCGCTGACGGTCATCCTTTGGAACCACCCTCCCTCGTAGGGTGGGGTCGCGTTCGTCCTTTGGAGTGATCGCGACGACGGACGACATCCCTGCCACCCCGGTGCTAACGTTCGTGCCGCCGGCAAACTCTGATCCACCCCCAACAGGAGAAGCCCATCATGAAAAAGCTCACGAAGATCGCCTCTGCCCTGGTCATCACGGTCGGCCTCGCCGCGGCCCCTGCGCTGACCGCGAGTGCCTGGGAGTCCGTGGGGCTGCGCACCCAGTACCCGTCCGCCGGTGGCACCTGGCAGTACGGGTTCGAGAATGCGAAGCTCCGCTCGTACTACACCGTCGGCAAGTGCCACGGCTCGACCGTCTACCGCAAGATCGACGGCAAGGTCGTCAACACTTCGCGCAGCGTCGACACCGCACGCAACCAGAAGTCCATCGCCGAGATCTGGACGCTCAACTCCCCCGGCCTGGACGGGCAGTACTTCTACCGCACCTGCTGATCCCCGGGGTGCCCCGGACGCCGACGCGTCCGGGGCACCTCGCCGCCTCCGACAGCCCACCCCCGAAAGGTCCTCGTGTACAAGACAGTGCTCGCTGCCGTGTCGGCGGCGCTGTACTTACTCCTCGCCGTGCTCGCCGGGGTGGTGACTGACTTCCACGACCGCTACTACCCGCAAGCCCTGGGCATCACCCACAAGGTGGTGCTGGACTTCTCCCGCTCACCCCTGACGCGGGACGAAGCCTTCGCCACCCTGCAGTTCGCCCAGGTCGACCGGGACCCCGGGCTCTACCTGTTGTTGCCCGACCTGGTCGACACCGACTCCCAGGTCTTCGTCGACCTGGGGCGCAGCGATGGCTCCCACCCGATGGGGTGGTTCGGCTCCTACACCCCCGCGACAATCGCCGGCACCGAACGCCTCCGCAACAGCCCCGCCGACGGCGGGTACCTCGTCCGTGACCTCGACCGACTGGTGCCGGTGCTCGACGAACTTCGCGAGCAGGGCGTCATCGTCTCGATCACCGAGGGCGCTCCGACCACCAGCGTCCTGGGCCTCTCCCAGCAGGCCGGTTTCGCCGCCCCGGTGCTGGCCGCATGCGCGCTCGTGGCAGCCCTGACCGTCTTCTGGCTGGCCATCCGCGCCCGCTCCCGAGCCCTCCGCGTGCTGGCCGGGGCTCCACCCTGGCGCATCCAGGTGCAGGATCTCGGCACGTTCTCGGGCATCCTCCTGGCCTCCGCGGTGTCCGTCGGTGCTGCCGCCGTCGCCGTCGTCGGATTGACCCGGGGCTGGGTGTACGCCCCTGCATACACGGCGATCCTGACCCTGTTCATCGGCGTGACGCTGACGTCCTGCCTGGCGATCATGGTGGCGTTGTCCGTGGCTTCGTGGCCGAACGCGGCCCTCTTCGCCTGGCGACAGCCCGCAGTCTCCAGCCTCAAGTGGCCCGTTCGGGTGATCCAGGTCATCACCCTGGCCACCCTCATCCTGTTCAGTGGTCCGGCCTGGGTGGCGTCCCAGAACGCGAACCAGGAGGCCCGCCAACTCGCGGTGTGGAACGACCTGGCCGACCAGGTCAAGCTGTCCTTCGGCATGGAGGACGACCAGATGGTCGCCATCGCCCCCCGGGTGGCCGAAGTGATCTCCGGCGCCGAGGGGGAGGGCAGCGCGGCCCTCTCCTACACGATCGCCGCGGCCTCCTGGCAAGGGGACTTCGAGGGGTACTCGGCGATCGCCCTGGTCAACTCCGGCTGGCGCTCGCTGGTGGCCCGGTCCCTGGGGCCGGACGCCCTCTCTCCCGTCCCTCGAGCCGACGTCGAGGCCATGCTGGAGCGCGAGCTGGTTCCGTCCCTGGAGTTGTGGAACCGCGAGCGGGACCCGAACGACACGCTTGCGACCCTGACGTTCCACCGCCCCGCCCCCGGGGTCGAGTATCCCGTGGCCGACGGCGGGTCGAGCGGGCGCCTCAGCTTCCTGGCCGACGTCCTCGTCATCGAGGTCCCTGCCATCGACGCGGTGTTCGGTGTCGAGAACACCATGAGCCTCGCGTCGTCGGCCAACATCGTGCTCACCGGGACGCAGGAGACGGAGAGCCGCCTCGCCGCCGCCGGGCTCGACCGCGACGGCCTGGCCGCGGCGGGCATCCGCGGGACCCTGCAGGTCCTGCACATGTCCGAACAGGGGATCGTGGAGGCCCAGTTCGCCACCTACCTGGCCGGGCTCCTCGCGGCGACGCTGCTGGCCCTGGCGATCGCGTTCGTCGTGGCCGCCGGCGTCAACGCCCTGGTGCTGGGCCTGCTCAACGCGCACCGTGACTTTCCGCTCCGCCTGGCCGGGCAGACCTGGGAGGAGGTGGTCCGGTCACGCGCCCTGCGCGATGTGGTGATCGCCGCCGGGCTGACGGGGGTGGTGGCGCTGCTCGCTCCCCCGGGCGCGCGGCTCGCCACCGTGGTCGTCGGTGTGGGTGCCCTGCTGGCCCTGCACGCCTCGCACCTGATCGCCGCATCGGCGATATTCACTGCTGTCACCCATCGCCGCCTCTGAGGGAAGGAAGCCATGCTGATCGAAGGGCATGACGTCAGCGTCACCATCAACGGACGCCCCATCATCCAGTCCGAGAGCCTCCGCTGTGAGCCGGGGACGATGACCGCACTCGTCGGACCCAGTGGGTCCGGGAAGACGACGCTGCTGCACTGCCTGGGGCTGCTGCTCCCGGTCACCGGCGGCCGAGTCCTGGCCAACGGTCGGGACATGACCCGTGCGAGCAACGGCCAGCGGCGACGATTCTGGCGCGACCACGCCGCGTTCGTCTTGCAGGACTACGGGATCATGGAGGACGAGACGGTGGCCTTCAACGTCACGATGCGCACGAGCCGGAATCCTCGCCTCGATCCGGGGCTGGCCGAGGCACTGGAACGGACCGGACTCTCCGGGCGGGAGGCCGATCTGGCCAGCCTGCTCAGTGGCGGCGAGAAGCAGCGGCTGGCGTTGGCCCGCGCGCTCCACCGCCGTGCCTCCCTGCTGCTGGTCGACGAGCCCACGGCGTCCCTCGATGCCGGGAACCGACGCCGCGTCATCGACCTCTTCACCGACTTCGCTGCCGGTGGGGCCACCGTGATCATCGCGACGCACGACGACGAGATGATCGCGGCCTGCGGTCATCGCCACGACGTGGGCGACAGGGCACCGGCGGTGGTCCGGTGACCGTCGGGCGCCGCACCCTTGTGGGAGCGGTCCTGGCGGTGGCACTCGTCGGACTCGTCGCGGCGCTGGTCCTCAGCGGCGCCGGGTGGCTCAATCCGTCGCGCAGCAGTACCCACCCACCCTGCGAGCAGTTGCCTTCCGCCAACGCCGTCGACGCAGCCCTGCGGGACCACGCCGACCTCAGCCGGGCCATCACCGACGTCAGCCCCGACGTGCACGTCTCCGTCGGACGGCCCTGCGCCGGGCTCGACGACGCCGCCCTGGTCCAGGTGTCCTTCCGGACCTCCGAGCAGCGACATGCCATCGAGGACGTGTTGTCCCGCACCGAGGGGTTCGGTGTCCCGGTGCACCTGGTCAAGGGCTGACGTCAGGACGCGGTCACCTCGGGTGCCGGGCCTCCCGCCGGCCGCGCGGAGCGCACCACGCCGATGGAGGCGACCACGACGCACGCCATGGCGACCAACTCGATGGGCCGCAACGTCTCGCCCAGCACCATCAGCGCGAACAACGCCGCCGCGGCGGGCTCCAGCGACATGAGGATCCCGAAGATGCGCGGCTCGATGCGGCGCAGCGCCATCATCTCCAGCCCGTAGGGGATCGCCGAGGACAGCAGCCCGATCAGCAGGCCCAGCCCCCAGACCGCCGCCACGGGCGCGGGCAGCAGGTCGAGGGTGAGCACCAGTGGCGTCAGCCCGACCAGCCCCACCCAGAACGCGATCGCGACCCCCGAGACGCCCGACCAGCGGCGTCCGGTCGGCCCGGCCAGCAGGATGTAGCCCGCCCACAGGCAGGCCGCCACGAGCGCCCAGAACACCCCGACCGGGTCGAGATCGCCCGGCGAGACCCCCAGCAGGGCGACCCCGATCGCAGCCAGTCCGACCCACGCCAGGTCACGGGCCCGGCGCGAGAGCGCGACCGAGACGCCCAGGGGGCCGAGAAACTCCAGGGTGACGGCCATGCCGATCGGGATCCGCTCGATGGCCAGGTAGAACGTCACGTTCATGCCGGCCAGGCAGAGCCCGTAGGCCACCACCCACGCCCAGTCGGATGCCGACCGACCGCGCAGCCGCGGCCGTGCCAGCACGCCCATCACCACCGCCGCGCCCAGCATGCGCAACCACGCGACGGTCAGCGGGGCGGCCGACGAGTAGAGGTCCTTGGCCAGCGATGAACCGAACTGCACCGAGGCGATCGCGACCAGCACCAGCAGCACCGGCGCGCCGGCCAGGCGTGCGGCGGCGGACCTCAGGCGCTCGGGCACGGGCCCACCACGCCTGATCGGCCCATCACGCCCGAGCGGGTAGTCACGCCTGCTCCGCCCACCAGGCCAGCAGGGCCTCCCGGGCGCGGTCCTCCCCCAGGGGCCCCTCGTCGATGCGCTTCTCGAGCAGGAACTTGTACGCCTTGCCGACCGCCGGGCCGGGCCCGATGCCGAGGGCGTCCATGATCTGGGTGCCGTCGAGGTCGGGACGCATGGCGTCCAGCTCCTCCTGCTCGGCCAGCTCGTCGATGCGCCACTCGAGCTGCTCGTAGGCGGTGCGCA
>CAKUSI010000243.1 GCA_934678955.1 uncultured Austwickia sp.
GGTCAGCCTCGGCGCCGCGATCTCGGCGAACGGCTGGGACCTGGAGACCGCTGTCCTGGCCTGCGCCAGTATGGGCCTGACCTTCGCCATCTGGTGGATTTACTTCAATATCCCCTTCGGCGAGCTGCTGCACGCGCGTCGCGAGCGCAGCTTCGGTTTCGGCTACGGCCACATCCCCCTCTTCGGCGCGATCGCCGCTCTGGGGGCGGGGCTGCATACCGTCGCCTATTACGTAGAAGCCCAGCACGATCCCGAGGGGTTCGCCTGGGTGCGCATCGGACCGGTGGGTGCCGTGGTGGCCGTCGCCGTCCCGGTCATCGTCTTCCTGGGCACGATCTTCGCGATCTGGAGCTATCTGTTCCGATCGAAGGACCTGAGCCACGCCGTCTCCATGTCCATAGCCGCGCTCGCGATCGTCGCCACCGTAGCCCTGGTCAAGGCAGGGGCGCCCGTCGCGTGGTGCCTGATCCTGCTGTGCCTGGCGCCCGCGGTGATCGTCGCCGTCTTCGAGCTGCGCGGTCACTCGCATCAGGCCCATGCCCTCACGGAGCAGACGAGCGTGGGGCCCGGAAAGTCAGGGTGAGGACGGGGCAGGGCGCTCCAGCCGCGGACCGATCTCGTCCTCCGCGAACGACTCGGCGCGGAAGCCCACCTTGCGCGCCATGCTGAGGTGCCCACCGAGATAGCCGGCCCCGCCCACGACGGCCATACCCGCCATCGCCGTGGTGATGCCCGCGCGGTGCCACCCCCCGCGTCGCAGCGCCAGCGACGTCGCGAACGCCGCGACACCCAGCGAGTTCAGGGCGGCGTGCAGGGCGCCGATCCGCCCCTCGGCGTGGCCGGTCGCCCGCCACTCGACCAAGCCAGTGGCGACGGCTGGGACGGCGGCGCCCAGTCCCACCTCGAGGAGCAGCTCCGCCGCCGCGTGGTCCTGCGAGTGGCCGACGACGTCCAGTACGATCGCCGACGTCCAGCAGCCCAGGGGCAGCCCGACAAGGGCCGGATGGAGCGCGTGACCTGCCGATTCACCGCGAAGCACCGCTCCGAGCCGGCCGTTCGCCAGCGGTCGGGACACCATCTCGACGGGAACCGCCAGGCGGTCGAGGACGGGCGTCTCCTCCAGACGGCGCATGAGTCGAACCAGCCGGGGACTCTCGGCGCTCCTGTCAGAGGCACCGCCCCCGCCGACGTCGCTGACGAGGTTCTCGGTGACGCCGCCGGCGCCCGAGACGAGGTTCTCGGTCATGACGGGCGGCATACCCCGTCAGAGGGAGTTCAACCGCCCCGTTGCACGCCTCGCAAGGTCATACGCCTCGGAAGGTCGTACGCCTCGAAAGGTGGCACGTCTCAAGGAAGCGGGGATACGCACGCAGGTGAACACGGGGGCCGACGTCCTCAGCGATCGTCTCCGCCTGCGTACGAGTCTCGGCCGCGGCCGCGCACCGCCAGGGGCACGGCGAGCCACAGGAGGAGGAGTACGAGGGTCGCGATTCCACCGGCGACAAGGGCCACGCCGCGACCGAACACCAGGTCACACACCAGCCCCAAAGCGCTGACGAGTGTGACGCCGAGGAGCCCGAGCCCGATCTTGGCGGCGGTGTCGCTCACCCGCAGGAGGCGCGCCTTCGCGTGATGGCGGAAGACGATTCGATGGGTGATGACGGGCATCAGCATGAAGGCGGTGGCCGTCAGGGCGGCGGCGAGGGTTTCGGCGTACCAGAGCCGCTGGGTGTGTGACAGTCGATCGAACGAGGACTGGAACGGCAACGTGAGCAGGAACCCGGCCAGGATCTGCAGGCCGGTCTGGGTCACCCGCACCTCCTGAAGGAGTTCGCCCCAGTTGCGGTCGATGCGCTCGGCGGGTGTCTCGTCTCGTTCGGCCACAGCAGCCGATTCGTCCGGCGCCATCAGAGATCCTTCCGTCGCGGTCTGCCCCCGACGCCGACCGTGACCTACCCGGGCCGGGCCCCCGCCACGCGCGCCCGCCGGCGTCGGTTACGACGCGGACGCGGCGCAACGGCCGGTGGGCAGCTCCGTGGTGTGCCGACCCAGCGCGAGGGCCAGGACGTCCAGGTCTGCGACGGCGGCGTCGTACCCGTCCGGGTTGATGGCCAGCAGTGCCACCGCCACGCCCGAGCCGTCCGCGCGCGTCAGCACCCCGAGCTGGCGGGCCACATACCCGTGGTCTTGCGGCCCCCAACCCCCCTTGAACGCGACATGGCCAAGAGCCGTCGTAAGGTCCGGTCGGCCCAGACCCCACCGCTGGCCCTCTACGACGTGGCCCATGTCGGCCAGGGTGGCCGCGGCCTCGGGGCGGCAGGGCAGCGAGGCCGTGTATCGGGCGGCATCGGTCAGTCGCCAAGGGGTCTGACCGTATGGGGTGTACGGCGGGCGGGTCGGCGCGAAGCGGACCAGCGTCGCGTCGTCGCCGCCACGCCGCAGTTCCCTCGTGACCGCCTCCGCGGCCTCCGGCCCGTCGCCGAGCGATTCCCACAAGCGGGCCGCGGCCGCGTTGTCGCTGGCGGTGATCGCGGCGCGGGCGTCCTCCGGAGCGCCGACGCCCGCCGCGACCGCCAGGGGGACCTTGATCGTGGACCACGCCGCCGCTTCCAACGTCTCCCCCCAGGTCTGCGCGGGGTCGTGACCACCTACCGGCGTGACCGCGGCACCGGTGCGCGACCGAACGGCCGTGGGCACGGACGCGAACACGTCCCGCAGTGGGTCGGCAGCGCTGAGCCCGCGGGGCGGCGGGGCGGTATCGGCCTGCACCGAGCAGGCGACTCCGGCGAACGGCGCGATCAGCAGAGCGGCGACGAAGAGCGCGATCGCCCGAGGCCCGCGGAGCGGCAGGCGGTCGCGCCGCCGGGACGGCCGCGCCGTCCCGGCGTCTCCCCCTGGCGCACGCGCTGCGGAATCGTCCCTCGCGCGCTCCCCACGAGCGAATTTCACTGTGCGCAACATGGCTCCAGGGCAGGCGTCACGATGACAGCGGTAGCCCGAACGCGGGCGTGTCGGTCAGCACGGTAGCCCACAAGCTCGGTCGCGCTGTCGCAGTGAGTCGCGAAACGCGCACTGTCGTGGAGGAATCCATCGACAGGCAGGGATATTCGGGGCGACACCTGCATCGGCTGTGGGGCGAGGTCGGCTCACGGGGGCGGGTCGGGCGGCGTACCACCGTCTCCGGCCGACTCGCTGAGGGGCGCGCGAACCCCTCCTGACCTTGGCGAACGCCCTTCCTGGGCAGGGTGGTACGGGCCCCTTCGGGCCGTGCTACGGTGAGCGTGGTTGCATCAGCAGTTCCTCGCAGGACGTCCCGCATCGGACATTTCGTACCGGCCTCAGGTTCGTACGATTTTTCCACGCGAGACGAAGGGCATGTCCCGAGCTTCACGGGGTAATGCGGCAGCCAGGTGTCCACGAAGTGTGGGCGCCGATGGCCACACGACAGAGAGTTGTATTACCCATGGCACAGGGCACCGTGAAGTGGTTTAACGCTGAGAAGGGTTTCGGTTTCATTGCGCAGGACGGCGGCGGCCCCGACGTCTTCGTGCACTACACCGCGATCCAGTCGAGCGGTTACCGCACCCTAGACGAGGCGCAGCGGGTCGAGTTCGAGGTCACCCAGGGCCCCAAGGGCCCGCAGGCTGACAACGTTCGTCCCCTCTGATCTGCACCGTCAGACCACATGAGCGAAAGGCCCCCGACCACCAGGTCGGGGGCCTTTCGCCTGCTGGGTTCCTCAACCGTCCGGGTTCGTCGCCGTCCGGGCTGATCTGCCGCCAGGACATCGACTCCTGACGGGATCGCCGATCAGGCGGGTCGCTCAGTACTGGGGTCGCTTCGCAGACGGGATCGCTTCGCAGACGGGGTCGCTCAGCAGGCGTCGGACAGATTGACGAGGCGTTCGGTCGTTGGCGCTTCCCCCGGGGTTTCGGCGGTGGGCACGTCGGTTGCGCCTGATCCGTACGGAGCCGTCGGGGCCGTGGAAGCGTACGGTCCGTCCGTCCCACTCGGGCCGTGCGCGCCGTCGGGAGCGGACGAGGAACCCAGTCCCGGGGTGCCCGCGGACGGAGGCGTCGTCGTGGCCGTCGTCGCGCTCGGGTGCAGGGCTTGCTGCACCATGGCGCGGATCTGCGCGAAGTCGGGGTTGCCGGGGTGGATGTTGAGGTCGCTGAACGGCAGGCTCCGCAGCTTCCCCGCCTTCTGCATCCGCGGCAGCAGGTCGATCCAGGCCGGCAGGTCGTCCAGCGGGATGTCGATCGTGAGGTTTTCCTGGGTGGCCTGCGCGATCTGCGGATAGCGCGTGAGCAGCGTCTGCGCGTCCACCTGCGAGATGAGTGCGCCGGCGAGGCACCGTTGCCGGCGCATTCGGCTGAAGTCGTCGGTGGTGGCGCGGGAGCGGGCGAACCACATGGCGTGGTACCCATCGAGGTGCTGACGACCGACCTCGATCCAGCCCGTGATGCTGCCCGGCACGATCGCGCCCCCCTCGACCTTGCCGCCGGTGGGGATGCGCTCCCGGACCGTGATGTCCACGCCGCCGACCGCGTCGATGAGGTCCGCGAACCCCTGCATGTCGACCACCACCGTCGCGTCGACGGTGAGACCCAGGATCTCTGAGACGACCGCGCGAGTCGTGGTCAGTCCGGGGTGGGGATCCGTGCCGAACAGTTCGGGGTGCAGCTCCGCCTCCTGCCAGACCGCGTTGAGGAGGCATTCGCCCTGGCAGGAGTAGCCCTGCGGGTAGAGGGAGTGCAGCGGGTTGTCGACCGGGAACGGCACGTTCTCCAGGTTGCGCGGCAGGCTGAAGAGCACCGCCGAGCCATCCTTGGTGTCGATGCTCGCGAGCATGATCGAGTCCGTCCGCACGCCGATCCGGTCGGCGCCGCTGTCCGACCCGAGCAGCAGGACGTTGACCCGCTCGATGCCCTCCCACGGGTCGGACCGCGAGGCGTCGGGGTCGGCGGCCCCCGCCGCGCGTTCCCCGCGGGCGCCGAAGGCCGTGGACAGCAGGGCCCGGTGCGCGGTCAGGTCTCGGGCACCGATCACGGTCGGGACGATCAGGGCGAGGCACAGCAGCCCGACCCAGCAGGTGGCGGCCACGTTCTGCGCGTGACTGCGCGGGTCCGGTCGGTGCAGCCAGCCCGTGTAGGCGATCGACGCCGCCACCACCGCAGCCCAGGCGACCAGCGCGATCATGAGGACGAGCAGAGCGTTGGGCCGCACCGCGAGCCACAACGCGGTCCGGGTCAGCCCACGCGTGAGGACGAGCCCGATGAGCGCGAGCGCCCCGAGGAGGGTGGCCAGAACCAGGAGCCAGCCGACCCTCCGCCCGCGCAGAACCAGCCCTGCACCCGGGACGACGAGTCCGAGGGCGGTCCGACCGTAGAACCGGCCCGGCGAGTGCTCCAGCTGCCGACGACGGGCGCTCCGGCTCCCGGCGGCGCTGGTCGGTGGCTGGCTCATGGACTCCTCGGATCGGTCGACGCGGTCGATCCTGCCAATCGGCGATCAGACCCATCGTGTTGAGCCTATTGTCCACGTGCACAACAGAATTCCTGACCAGGGAGGTTCGTGGCGCCGACCGGCGGCGGCGCTGTTTGGCTCCCACGCGTGGGTGCGGGTACCCTGACGGGTGCCCGCTCCAGGACGGCGGATTCGCTTCTTGGGCGTGGGCAGGGAGGCGTCGCCTAGTCCGGTCTATGGCGCCCGCCTGCTAAGCGGGTTTGGGGATCAAACCCCATCGAGGGTTCAAATCCCTCCGCCTCCGCTCCGGCGGCCCGGCACGAGATCTTGTATGAGATCCGCCGTGGGTCGTCGTCCACCGGCACGCGGGACCCCGGGCAGCCGCCCGGGGTCCCGCCGGTTTCCCACCTGCGGGTGGCGCCGGCCGCTGCCACCATTCCCGCCCGTGGGCGGGATCCGTACGAGGATGCCCAGCTGGTCCCCGCCCGTTCCCGCCCGTGGGCCGCAAGTGGCGGGGTTTGCCCAGGTGGGGGCGTACGTTTCCCGCCCGTGGGCGGCAAGTGGGGGGGTTTGCCCAGGTGGGGGCGTACGTTTCCCGCCCGTGGGCGGGATCCGTACGAG
>CAKUSI010000244.1 GCA_934678955.1 uncultured Austwickia sp.
CCAGCAGAAGTCACCGCGCCCGGCGCAGGACAAGATCCTCAGCGACCCGAACGGAATTCTCGGTTGGCTCTACCCACGACATCGAGCACGATGCCGCCGTCGTTACCTCCTGACCGCGAACGGGCTGCGCCGTGCACGGCGATGGCGTACACCAACCTTTGGACTTCACCAATTCTTGCGGCGGCCAGACGAACCGGCGCGTCCTGCATGTCACTATGTCTCCATGCAGGGGGCCCCGGGGAGTTCGACGCTGGAGAGCAGCGCACCTGGTTCTCTCGTGCTCGTGCGCGAGGAGGAGCGGCTCGTCACGCACGTCGACCAGACCCGCGATGGCACTCTCATCACCTGCCAGGGGCTCTCCAAGTTCGTCGCCGGCACGACCGCACAGTTCTTCGAGGGCTTGGCGACACCATCCCCCTTCGACCCGTACGGGGTCCAGGTGATCTCCACCACGGCGTACTCCTTCTTGAGCGCCCTGCTGGAACGGCGCGAACTCGGCGAAGCCACTCTGAACAGATCGCCCCCTTCCGACGACAGATGTCGACGGGCTCGTGCGACCATCAGCCAACGGGTCAGGGGTGGCACCGCTGTTGAGGAGCGTCGTGTCTGGCTCCTCGTAGTCACTTGTGATGAAGGCCCGCTCGTCACCGAGCTTCACCGAATCCGCCGCATCCTCGAACCCACGGTCATCTCTCGTGAGGGTCACATCAGCCCTACCGGCCCGGCGGGCCACCCAGGCAATGTCCGGAAGTGTAATGTCGTAGAGAATGAGGGCCCCTCGATGCCAGCATCAACCAAAGGTTCCGTTTCGAACACCGAAGTCCCGCCTGCGAACTTCAGACACGACTCAGGGTTCACCGGCGAGGTCAGCCGGTCAGTGCCTCACCTGCTTCGGTGAGCATTCTATCCAGGACCGCGACAATAAAACAGATCTCGGCCAATCGGGCTACATCCAGACGGACGTCGTGCATCCCCACGGAATCCTTAGCACCCCCCGCTCACTTCTCTTCGGAATTGACGCAGGCGACAACTATGATCAGACGAGAGAACCCTCACATAAGCTGAAGAAGCCCTACTGGGCACAGAGCAATGTGCGCTTTCGCAATCATTTCTCACAAGCCAATCTATTCATCATCTTTGGCTGCTCGCTAGGCGACAGCGACGGATGGTGGTGGAGAAATATCGTGCGCGGCCTAAGAGAGCAAGGGGAGTCAGAAGTGATTATCTATCGACGGCAAGACGACAATGCCCACACTGCCCACTCAATCAAGCAACGCTTCCTCGATGCGGCAGCAGTTGTCGCCACAGACCCCGACTGTGAAGCACTAACTGACCGCATCTTCGTAGTCATTTATGAAGACGACGCGGACCGCGTCTTCTTGAATAGCCGTTGTCATGACCAAATCCCAGCACGGGGGACTTTGACTTCTACTGGCGGGTGACCGCGATGGCGGCTAGATGGGGCGGCAGGAGTTCAGCAAACTTCAGCCCTTGGAGCGCGCGGTCATCAGCCTTGGGAGGGACTCCACCCAGGCCCGTGCCGAAGCGATTCCGGGCCGTCCGAATCGCTGACTCGATAGCGTAGGCATGAGCATCACCCCGCAGCGCGATCTGCAGGTTGTCATAGGTGGACGTGTCGTCCAAGAGCTCGGGGGCAACGGCGTCGAGGGCAGCCACGTAGCGGGCGTTCTGGCGCAGGCCGGCCCACGTCCACCACCGCACCCGGCCCGCGTCCTCCACGATCACTCGGCTCAGCTCGTCCACCTGGTGCCGGCGATCACGCCTCAGGGTGGCGAGCCGGTCCGTGGCTCGGCGCGACAACGAGACCCTTACCGGCGTTTCGCCCAGCAGCACCCGACGCATGGCGTCGCACAGCTCTGGGGACAGGGCCACCGGCGGGCTGCTCCACTGCACCTGCCCGCCACCTTCAACAGGCTCGACGTAGGCGCGGTGACGCTTCCAGTCGATGTAGGTGACCAGCCACGAGCGTCCGCCCAGCGCGATGACGCGGGGACCGTTCCGTTTCATCGTGAGCGCGATGGGGTCGACGGACCCGACTTCCTCCCGCCCGTTCAGGATCTTCACCTCGGGTGCGGCAAGGAACACGGCCATGAGATCGAGGAAGTGCCTCCGGCCGAAGCGCCGTTCCGACTCCGGCCCAATGAAGAGCAGGTCCCCGTCGACATCGAGGAAGCCCGTCTCGATGAGATGCGCCATGACCTCGTCGTACTCAGACCGCATGGCTATGGCCAGAGGTGACAGGAGATCCCAGGCATCCCCGCGAGTAATGGTCCCCCGCTGCAGTGCCAGGCCCAGGATCTGTTGGCCCACGATGTGCAGGGGCGCGGCAGGGGGTTCGACCGCCTCGACGAACCCCTCGCTCCATAGGAGCAGCAGCCCGCATGCGCGCAGGAAGTCGTCGTCCGTCAGACCGAGGAAGAGCGTGTTCCGCGAGGTCCCGGGCCGCCGCCCTGTCCGACCCAACCGCTGCAGGAAGGATGCGACCGTGCGGGGTGAGCCCAGTTGCAGCACCCGGTCGAGGTCGCCCACGTCGATACCCAGCTCCAGCGTCGAGGTCGACACGATGACGCAGTCGCGCGCCTCGGCGAAGGCAGCCTCGGCTCGGCGTCGTTCATCCAACGACAGCGAGGAGTGGGAGACGAAGGTTTCCGTCCCGTTGTCACGCAGCGCCACCGACATCTGCTCCACCGTGCGCCGGGAGTCGGCGAACACGAGCCGCTTCTCGCCCTGATGGAGCTTGGCGACGACGGTGGCTGCGTTGGGGACCGTACCTACGAAGTCGAGGCCGACTTCAGGATCTACCGCCCCCGGGGTCACCGGTGCCACGACCGTGGCGGCAACCTCGAGCGCGCGATTACTCCCCTGAAGCCAAGCCAGCAGGTCGGGAGCGTTCCCGACCGTGGCAGAGCATCCAACTCGCTGGAGCGGTCGCCCCGCGATGTCAGCGACCCTCTCGAGCACGGCCAGGAGATGCCAACCCCGATCGTCCCCAGCGAAGGCGTGCACCTCGTCCACGACCACCGCCCGAACCCCGCCCAAGAAGTCCGACGGATCGTAAAGGGTCGACACCAGCAAGGATTCGATCGACTCCGGTGTCGTGAGCAGGATGTCGGGCCGGTCGATAGCCTGCCGCCGCCGCGCACCGGCCCCGACGTCGCCGTGACGAACGGCCGCAGTGCGCCCCAACCAACCCGCGTAGGCGGCAACGCGAGGATGCAGATTATTCAGCAGCGCCTTGAGCGGGCAGACATACAGAACCGAGGTACCCGACCAGTCCGCCTCGTCCATCCGCGTGAGGAGCGGAAAGAGCGCGGCTTCGGTTTTGCCCCCGGCGGTCGGTGCGAGGAGCAGTGCGTCGTCGCCGCGCAGAATGGGGGCAATCGAATCCTCCTGCAGCGCCCGGAGCGCCGGCCAGCCGAGGGTGTTGACCACGTGGTGTTGCACCACGGGATGGAGCCGGTCGAAGCCGGTGGCCGACGTCATTGTTGCTCCAGTTGGTCCGCCGTGACCGCCCAGCCCTGCCGACGCATCCAGGCAAGAAACCGCGGCCACCTGTCGTCGCCCAAGCGCCATCGCTGGGCGAGCATGCCGTCGAGCGCCGCCGCGGCCACGTCCGGATCGACACCCACCGCGTTGGCCGTGAACTCACCGCACCCCTGGAAGCCGAGCCTGCTCACCCACGGCTCTCCGAGGCCCTGGCCCTCTTCACGAAGCCCGACATCCTCGGTGACGACAACATCGGCGTGACCGAAAACCGCCGCCTGCACGACATGGCGGTCCTTCGCGTTGATGCGGGCAAGCGCTTCGAAGTCGAGGTCGGCCGGCACCGGAACCACCGCCTCGGGAAAGGCCCTGGCCATGGCGTCGCGCAGGCGATCACGCGCCGCATCGTCCATGGAGTCCGGTAGGTGGCGACGCACCTCCTCGAGGATCCGCTCGGACCACAGGGGCCGGTAGAGGTTGGCTTCCGCCAGCGTCAGCAGCACGTCTCGCTCGCGCGCCCGCACCAGAACAACGGCATCCAGTACCGCAGTGAAGATCACGGCCGGCCACCCGAGACGTCGAACGACATTGCTCAGATGTCGTCGTCGTAGAGCCCGGCCTCAGCGCTGACGCGGGCGAGGTCATCCAGGGCGGCTCGCCGCTCCGACAGGCGTCGCTCGGCGAACGCAAGCACATCCGCCGTCTTGATCCGACGGTGCGTCCCGACATATCGGCACGGCAGCCGACCTTCATCCACCAGGCGACACACGTAAGTCCGCGAGACGCCCAGCATCTTCGCGGCCTGGCCCGTCGTCACGTCTTCGTCAACCGCCCCGATGACCACCCCTCCGCGATGCGTCAGCAAGGTGAGCGTCTCGGCCAGCGCTTCGGCGATCTCCGGCGGCACGTCGGCACTCCGTCCGCCGATGCTCACCTGGATGCGACTCCCGGCGCGTCCGGCATCGCGCGCAGCGCGAGCCAGACCCGCCACGGACTCGTGCAGGTCGCTGTCGGCGGTCGTGCTGAATGTGTGGGCGCTCGTGACGGTCATGGCGTGTCCCTTCGTCGGGTCCCTCAGCCTACGCGGCAATCGCCACAAACATAACCAGGTTGAATATAAGAGATCTACCGCAGGTCGAGGTCGATGTCGTCCGGCCCAGCGGCTCCACGCGGTCGCGCCCCAGCGGCCCCCCGCTCGGCGTCAGTCAGCTCCTCGGCTCCGACGGTCACGGCGTAGTGCCGGCGCGGATCGAAGTCGTCGAACTGGTCCACGCGGTCCAGCACATCGCCGACAAGCTTCTTGAGGAACAACCGGGGCGCGACGCCGACGCGCCCACCGAGCGTTCCGCTGACCCCATCAGCGAGATCGCCCAGGTAGGTGTCGTCGACGACGCGCACAAGCCGATCCGCCGTGCCTTGCCCGGAGGAGTAGACACCTCGCACGCGCTGACCCACCTCGATGAGCGAGTCGCGCGAAAAGCCGGGCAGGCGCACCTGGACGGCCCGGGGGTTGTCGAAGCGCGCGTCGGTCGTGAAGTCGGTGGCGAGTCGCCCGGCGAGGGGGTTGAGCCGCTGTACTCCCGACGGCCCGTCGAAGAACGCCGGCGTGCCGGTGATGACGAGGTACAGGCCGGGGAACCGACCGGAGTCGATCTCGTCGATGAGCTGGCGGAGCGCGTTGAGGGCCTTGTCCCGCACGTCGCCGCGCATGCGCTGCAGCGTCTCGACCTCATCGAGCACGAGCAGAAGCCCCGGGTGCCCCGCGTCGCGCAACACCACCAGTAGGCCCTGGAGGAAGCCCAGGGCGCCGAAGTGGTCCATGTCGCCACGCACACCCGCAGCCCGCTTGGCCGCTGCGGCCACGTGCGGCTGTCCGCCCATCCATGCGGCGAGCGCATCGGCCGTCGCGTTGTCGCCGGCGCCCGCGGCGGAGCGGTAGGCACGCAGCGCCAGCGAGAACGCCGGGGTCCGGGTGGACACCCCCGCGAGTCGCTTCTCCATCAACTCCGACACCGCGGCGTCGAAGGCCCCCGCGCCGGCGCTCTCCAGCTCGGGCCGCTCCCGGATGACGTCCTCTTCGACGGTGTACAGCCACGAGTCGAGCACCGACCGAAAGGCGCTGGGCGGCAGGGATGCCGTGCGCAGCGTCTCGGTAATCCGACGGTACACGGTTTCGAGCTTGTGCAGCGGGGTCTCTGTCTCGGAGATCTGCACCTCCGCGGCGGCGAACCCGCGCCGCATGGCGCGCTCCGCGAGGTGCCGCGTGAAGAACGTCTTCCCGGAGCCGTACTCGCCGCGCACAGCCTTGAAGCCGGATCCGCCGCCGGCCACCGCGTCGAGCTCGCCGTCGAGGGCCGCGTCGAACCGTGCGAGACCGACGGCCAGAAGGTCGAGCCCGTTCTGGGGCACGGTCCCGCGACGCAGCGCATCGATGACCTCGCGGCGGCGGCGAGGGGAGACGTCAACGGTCACGATTCACTCCGAACTGTTCACACAGCAGATCGACGTCGAGCGTGTC
>CAKUSI010000245.1 GCA_934678955.1 uncultured Austwickia sp.
TAGCCCTGGAGGTGGTTCGCTTCGTCCTGAAGTTGGCTGATCCGGTGCTTGACGACGTCGCCGATGCTGACGAGTCCGACGAGCTGTCCGTCCCGCAGCACGGGCACGTGGCGGATGCGTCGCTCGGTCATCTCGCCGGCCAGCTCGGCCACGGGGGCCTCGGGAGACACCGTGTGCACCTCGACCGTCATGATCGCGCTGACCTGCTCGTCGATCGCGTTCTGACGCTGGGCCATCTCACGGACGATGTCGCGTTCGCTGACGATGCCGGCGATCGTCGTGCCGTCGTCGCTGACGACGACGGCGCCGATGTCGTACTTGGAGAGAAGCTCGACGAGCGCCCGAACCGAGGCGTCGGAACGGATGGTGACGACGGTGTAGTCGCCCTTGGTGGCGAGGACGTCAGCGATACGCATGGCGAGACCCTAGGTGCTGCGGGCAGCGCGTGCAACGTCCTCGCGCCGATTCGTGGACGACTGTGTCGTTGGACGGCTCGCGGGTGCTGCTCCGCACCTCTCCTGGGCCCGCCCACAGAGTGCTACGGGAGGGCTTGCGGGAGGCCGGCGCGCCGCTGAAGGCACCGGGTGATCAGGGCTCCGCGATCGCGGGCGCCCTTTCGAGCTCCACGTCCTCCTCGTCCTCGCCGAACGAGTCGGCGCCCTCCTGCGAGCCGATCCGCATCCCGTAGAAGGAGCGGTAGACGAACACCAGCGCGATCACCAGGAAGGCGGCCGACAGGATTCGGGTGAGCACGGTGGAACCGGCCTGGTCGGCCATCTGCACCGCCAGCTCGACCGCGAGGAGGCCGAACAGGGTCGTGAACTTGATGACCGGGTTCAGGGCCACCGATGACGTGTCCTTGTAGGGGTCGCCCACCGTGTCGCCCACGATCGTCGCATCGTGCAGCGCGGTTCCCTTGGCGTGCAGGTCCACCTCCACGATCTTCTTCGCGTTGTCCCAGGCGCCGCCGGCGTTCGCCATGAAGATCGCCTGGTAGAGGCCGAACAGCGCGATCGAGATCAGGTAACCGATGAAGAAGAACGGTTCGAAGAACGCGAAGGCCAGCGTCGAGAAGAACACCCCGAGGAACATGTTGAGCATGCCCTGCTGGGCGTACTGGGTGCAGATCTCCACGACCTTGCGGGAGTCCTCCACGCTGGCGCGGGTCGCCGCGCCGTCGAGGCGGATGTTGCTCTTGATGAACTCGACCGCGCGGTAGGCACCCGTGGTGACCGCCTGGATCGAGGCGCCGGTGAACCAGTAGATGACCGCGCCGCCCGCGATCAGCCCGAGCAGGAACGGCGGGTGCATCAGCGAGAGGTGGATCATCTCCTCGGCGCGGCCGCCGGTGAGCGCCATGATGATCGAGAAGATCATGGTGGTGGCGCCGACGACCGCCGTACCGATCAGGACCGGCTTCGCGGTGGCCTTGAACGTGTTGCCGGCGCCGTCGTTCTCCTCCAACAACTCCTTGGCCCGCTCCCACTCGACGTCGATGCCGAAGTCGTGGCGCAGCTCCTCGGCCGCGCCGGGGATCTCCTCGATCATGGAGAGCTCGTAGACCGACTGCGCGTTGTCGGTGACCGGGCCGTAGGAGTCGACCGCGATCGTGACCGGGCCCATCCCGAGGAACCCGAAGGCGACGAGGCCGAAGGCGAAGACCGCCGGGGCGATCATCAGGGCCTCCATGCCCAGCGTGGAGACCCCGTAGGCCACCCCCATCAGCGCGATGATCGCGCCGCCCAGCCAGAACGCGGAGAAGTTGCCGGCCACCAGGCCGGAGAGGATGTCCAGGCTGGCGCCGCCCTGCCGGGAGGAGATGACGACCTCGCGGACGTGCCGGCTGCGCGTGGAGGTGAACACCTTGACCAGCTCCGGGATCAGCGCCCCGGCGAGCGTGCCGCAGGAGATGATCAGCGACAGCTTCCACCACAGGCTGCCGTCGCCGACGCCGGCGAGCAGCACATACGAGGTGAGCACGGTGAAGAGCATGCAGGCCACCGACGTGATCCACACCAGCGCGGTGAGCGGCGACTCGAAGTTCATGACCGCGGCGTGCTGGTAGCGGCTGCGGGCGAGGGCGGAGCTGATGAAGTACGACGCGCCGGAGGCCAGCACCATGACCGCGCGGATGACGAACAGCCAGACCAGCAGCGTGACCTGCAGCGTCGGGTCGGGCACGGCGAGCAGGACGAACGTGATCAGCGCGACGCCGGTGACGCCGTAGGTCTCGAAGCCGTCCGCGGACGGGCCGACCGAGTCGCCCGCGTTGTCGCCGGTGCAGTCGGCGATCACGCCGGGGTTGCGGGCGTCGTCCTCCTTGATCTTGAAGACGATCTTCATGAGGTCGGAGCCGATGTCCGCGATCTTGGTGAAGATGCCGCCCGCGATCCGCAGGGCGCTGGCGCCGAGGGACTCACCGATGGCGAATCCGATGAAGCACGCGCCCGCGATCTCCCCCGGCAGGGCCAGCATGATCAGGAGCATCATGAACAGCTCGACGCTGATCAGGACCATGCCGATGCTCATGCCGGACTTCAGTGGGAGGGCGAAGACGGGGTATGGCCGGCCGGCGAGAGCCGCGTGCGCGGTGCGGCTGTTGGCAAAGGTATTGACCCGGATGCCGAACCAGGCGACCGCGTACGAGCCCCCCATCCCGATCATGCTGAACGCCAACACGATCAGCACGCGCCCGACGTCGAAGCCCATCAGCGCGCCGAAGTAGACCCCGATCACCACCGCGATGAACGCCCACAGGATCAGGAGGAACTTGCCCTGCTGGATCAGGTAGGCCTTGCAGGTCTCGTAGATCAGTTCCGAGATCTCCCGCATCGACGAATGCACCGGGAGGCGGTGCAGCTGGCGGTAGGCGACGAACCCGAAGATCAGCCCGAGAACGCAGACGACGAGGCCGGCGAAGAGCAGCGCACGACCGCCCACCGCCCCGTCGAAGAAGCGGGCCAGGTCCAGATCCGGGAGCTCCAGGTTGGCTTCGCCGGCGGCAGGCAGGGGACCGGACGCCCAGGTGGGGGCGGCGGTGGTGAGCAGGGGCAGCATGGCGATCCGTTCTCGCGGGCTACGACGTGGCGGGCCACCCCGCGCGGATGACGCGGGCGGGACGTCGGCAGTGACGCCTCGTCCCGGCGAGCGTGCGGGGGCCTGCGGACTCTCGTCCGCGCCGCAACCTATTCGGCCAGGGTGAACATCAGGTGCGCGTAGGTCGTGCGCGCCGGGATGGCGGCTTCATCCTATGACGTGGGCATCGGCGCCCTCGGGGAGGCCTGACCGGCCGGTCACGGCGTGGGCGCCGGGGGCGGTCACCGGGTGTCGTGCGCGAGCGGGCTCCGGGGACCGTCGTCTGGGCCTCTGACTATCCTGCGAGGCACCTATGGACACCGCCCCATCACCGATCGCCTCATCGCCGAACGCCCCGGCGCAGGTCGTGTCTGCCGAGGTTGCGTCCGCGCAGGTCGTGGGCGCGGCGATCGTCGACGACCTCTCTCGCCCGACCGCGCTGTTGGCCGCCCGCCGGACGGCGCCCCCGGACCTTGCGGGCGGCTGGGAGGTGCCCGGCGGCAAGGTCGAGCCCGGCGAGTCGGAACAAGACGCGCTGCGTCGCGAGATCCGAGAAGAGCTCGGCGTGCGCATCGCCCTGGGGGAGCGGCTCGTGGCGCCGAGTTCCGACGGCTGTTTCGACCTCGGCCCGGGGCTGCGGATGGCCGTGTGGTGGGCGGTCATCGACGAAGGTCACCCGACGCTTCTGGCGGACCACGACGCGCTGGCCTGGCTGGACGCCGAAACACTGTATGACGTCGGGTGGCTTCCCGCCGACGTCCCCGTGGCCGACGCCGTGGCGGCCCGCCTGACGCCGTGCTCGCCGGAGGACGGGCATACCCAAGCTCGGTGAGACGGCTGGGAGCTGGAGCCGCGGATAGCCGCACCGAGTGGTGGCGGATCGAGGGCGTCCGATCCGGGTGGAACTCCGTGAGGAATTCGTCGAGACGAGCGGCGCGACGCTGACCACTGCCGACCTGGCCGAACTGCTCGACCAGCCCCGCACGCTGGGCTCGTCCCGGGACCGACCCCGTTGATGTCCTTGAGCTTCATGGCCCTTGAGGTCATCCGAGCCGAAGACTCACCGATCAGGTTCTGGACGCCGTCGACGCCTTCGAGGTGGTTCCCCTGTTGGTCTGACCGTGTTGCTTACGAGGTCGCGCAGCTCGGTGGGCAGACGTACGAGGGCCTCGGCATCTCCCCGCAGTGCCTGGGCGAATAGTCCCGCGATTCCGTCTTCGGGCGCCTCTCCTGCCCCGTTGACTACCTCGGCCATGCATGCGTCGAGCAGGTAGCGTGCCCAGCCGCGCTGCCGTTCTGAGTCGTGCCTGTCGGAGAGATCCGCCGATACTTCGGCTGCCATCTCCAGGGCCAGAGCCGCGTTGCCTTCGCGCCGAAGCGCGTCCGCGAGGCCGATACGGGACCAGAGGGTGTCGGGGTGGTTGGGGCCTAGGAGGCGTTCGCGGTCGGTCAGAGTGGCCTGGAACAAGGTGATGGCCTCGTCAAGGCGGCCCGCGTCGGCGTAGGCCCAGGCGAGGTTGTTGCGGGACGCGAGGGTGTCGGGGTGGTCGGGCCCCAGCGCCTCCTCGGTGCCTGCAGCCAGTTGAAGCCATAACGCCACGGCATCCTCGTGGTCTCCCGCGACGCGGGCGAAATGGGCGTTGAACATGCGGATTCGCCACGCGAGGTGATCTTCCGTCGGCAAGTCCCTCGACAGGTCGCCGAGTTCGGTGCGTGCTTCACCAGGCTGCGTCAACCCTCTGACGATGCCTGCCACTAGTGACAACGCCACGGCGACTCGTCCGTCGGTCTTGCGTGCTTCGCCTCGAATCCAATCCGCCAGCTGCGGGGTGAAGCCCACTTCTGCCGATTCATCGCTGGCGCGGCGGGAATCGCAATAGGCCGACAGAATGTCATCGAGCGCACTGCCAACCGCACATCCCCACGTCTTAGCGTCCTCGCCGGATGTCCAACGTCGCGCGAGGGCCTGGAGGCTCGGCAGATCAAACGCGTCGAGGCCGGACGAGTAGGCGCCCGTCGAGGAGCGGAACGATGCCGCGAGATGAGCCATCGTCATCGATCCCGCGGGTGCGTCGGCGAGTCGAGCGGTGCGTTCGCTTCGATCGAACCAGCTGCGCAGCAGCTCGACGATGAGCAACAGGGTTGAGCGATCACCGCTGCGATACTGCACGTGGTGACGGAGCATCGGCTCTCGAAGGTGGTACAGCACGCGCCGGGCGTCGCCGACGCCCGGCTTCTCCGAGGCCACCCAACGACTCGCCTTGAGGCGGCCGAGCGTCGACGCCGTCGTGCGCTCCTCCAACCCAGCGTGCTGGGCGATCTCACCGACGCTCAAGGCGCCGTACGGGCCTTCCGCGAGGACCCTCACGATCCGCTGCTCGTTGGGTGCGAGACCCCACACGAGCTGCTGGTAATAGGGCACGAGCCCCTCGAGGAGGTCCTGGACGGCAAGGACGAGGTCGTCGAGTGATTCGGCCGAGACGCAGTCGGCGAGGATCGTCCACACCCGCGCAGAGCCGCCGGCCAGCTGCGCCACGGAGAGTACGCGAGCCTGGCCCGCTGGACTGGCCAAGAACTCCTCGAGACGGGTATCCCTCCGCTCGATCGCGATGCGCCGCAAGAGCTCGCCGCCCTCCTGCGCGGTGAGCCCGACCACCTCCTCCACCGCGAACCCACCGAACCACGGTTCGTCACGCGAGGTAACTGCTCTGGTGAGGAGCGGCGTCGTCGTCAACAGCAGCACCTCGCCGCTCGTCTCCACCCAAGAGCGGAGGTCGCGTTGCCCCGCCTCGCCCAGCGCGTCGAAGAGCCGATCGAGGTTCTCCACCACCAGGAGAAGGACGCGACCTCCCAGGAGGTCGGTCACCTGAGACCAGTGGGAGGCCTGGCGCCGCGTGCCACCAGGCCCACCCCCCAGC
>CAKUSI010000246.1 GCA_934678955.1 uncultured Austwickia sp.
GTGTTCATGACGTGCACCAGCGCACCCTGGACGTCGGCGGCGAGCAACTCGTCCCAGCCGCGACCCCAGATGACCTTGATGACGTTCCAGCCGGCGCCGCGGAAGAAGGCCTCCAGCTCCTGGATGATCTTGCCGTTGCCGCGCACCGGGCCGTCGAGGCGCTGCAGGTTGCAGTTGACGACGAACGTGAGGTTGTCCAGCTCCTCCATCGCGGCCCACTGCAGCGCGCCGCGGGACTCGACCTCGTCCATCTCCCCGTCGCCGAGGAACGCCCAGACGTGTTGGTCGCTCGTGTCCTTGATGCCGCGGAACTGCAGGTACCGGTTGAACTGCGCCTGGTAGATCGCGTTGAGGGGCCCGAGGCCCATCGACACCGTCGGGAACTGCCAGAACTCGGGCATCGAGCGCGGGTGCGGGTAGCTCGGCAGGGCGTAGGGCTTGCCGTCGACGATGTGGCTCTTCTCCTGGCGGAACCCGTTCATGCGCTGCTCGTCGATCCGGCCCTCGAGGAACGCGCGCGCGTACATGCCGGGGGAGGCGTGCCCCTGGAAGAAGATCTGGTCGCCGCCGCCGGGGTGGTCCTGGCCGCGGAAGAAGTGGTTCATGCCCACCTCGTACAGCGTCGCCGCGGACGCGTAGCTGGAGATGTGACCGCCGACCCCCACCCCCGGGCGCTGGGCGCGGTGCACCAGCACCGCCGCGTTCCAGCGGATCAGCCGTCTGAAGGCGCGCTCCATGTCCTCGTCGCCGGGGAACCACGGCTCGGCCTCCATGGGGACCGTGTTGACGTAGTCCGTGGTCGTCAGCGAGGGAACTCCGACGTGCAGCTCCCGAGAACGCTGCAGCATGCTCAGCATGATGTAGCGGGCGCGCGCCTCGCCGCGCTCTCGGATCAGCTCGTCCAGGGACTCCAGCCACTCCTGCGTCTCTTCGGGATCGATGTCGGGATAACGACTGGGCAGGCCGTTGACGATGGGTCCCGCGTCCTCGATTGCCACGTGGGGGTCCTTCCTCGAGTGGGGGTGTCGCGTCCGCCCATCCTCTCTCACAAACGAGACCCCGGTCACATGGGGGCGCGCTCGCCGTGTCGTGCCGCCCCGAGGTCGGCAGCTTGACGGAGCGTCGCCGGACCGGGGGCTTGGCGCGGCACGCGGCCCAGCGTCACCTGAGGTGCTTGCGTATTCGGGGCGGAACCGCTGAACTGTGCTTCCAGGTCAGCCGCGTGAGCGGGGTGAACCAGACCCCGGCAGGGGTGGAAGGCAGGGAGGTGTGTCGGTGGGCCAGACCGCGGTGAACCCGGCGGCGGTGGCCAAATTGGGCTTCGCGCCGGAGCAGGTGGTGCTGGAGTGGGGCTACGACGACGACGTCGATGACCAGCTGCGCGATCAGGTGGAGACGCTGTTGCAGGCCCCGTTGGAGGACGAGGACTACGACGACGTCGCGGACGCCGTCCTCCTGTGGTGGCGCGAGGGCGACGGAGATCTGACGGACACTCTGGTCGATCTTCTTTCGAGCCTTGAGGAGACCGGTTTCATCGTCCTGCTGACCCCGAAGGTCGGGCGGGACGGAGAGGTCGACGCAAGCGACGTGGCCGAGGCGGCCGACACGGCCGGTCTGCAGGCCTCCGCGAGTCTCAACCTGACGTCGGAGTGGTCTGCGACGCGGTTGGTCGCGCCAAAGTCCGCGCGGCGGTAAACAGTTCGCGCACGGGAGCGGTACGCCGTGGCCCGGTGCGTTCCCTGCGCGCCGTGGTGCCCTCTGGCAGAGTGGCGGTATGAGCGCAACGCCTCTGGCGGTCGGGTCGAAGGCCCCCGCCTTCACCCTTCCCGATCAGCACGGACGGCCACGGTCTCTCGACGAGCTGATCCGAGAGCGCGCCGTGCTCCTGGTCTTCTTCCCCTTCGCCTTCACGGGCATCTGCACGGGTGAGCTGCGCGAGATCCGCGACGAGCTGGGCCGTTTCGACAACGAGCGAGTGCACGTCGTGGGGATCTCCTGCGATCCGCTGTATTCGCTGCGGGTGTGGGACGACATCGAGGGGTTCTTCTTCCCGTTGCTGTCCGACTTCTGGCCGCACGGTGAGGTCGCCCGTGCCTACGGCGTGTGGGAAGAGGACGGCGGGTTCGCCTCGCGCGGATCGTTCCTGGTGGATCGCGGCGGCGCCGTCAGTTGGATGACGTGGAGCGAGCCCGGTATGGCGCGCAGCTTCGCCGGGGTCGACGAGGCGGTGGCCGCCCTTCCCGTGCCGCGCTAGGTCGCCCGTCGGGCCTTCGGCGAGGACATCCGCCGCGTGCGGCGGCGTTGGTCGTCGAGGCTGGCAGAATGGGCGGGCGGCGCCGCCCGAGTCGATGCGCCGCAGGGGCCTGTAGCTCAGCTGGGAGAGCACCGCGTTTACACCGCGGCGGTCGTCGGTTCGAACCCGGCCGGGCCCACATGTCGAGCAGCAACGGCGTCCCTCTGCGGGAGGTGGTCGCGATCCTGGACCACCTGTACCCCCGGGAGTGCGCACAGTCCTGGGACCGGGTCGGCCTCGTCACGGGTGACCCTGGTCAGCCCGTGGCCCACGTGCACTTCGCGGTCGACCCCACCTTGTCGGTGATCGAGGAGGCCCGGGCACTGGGGGCCGATCTCCTGGTCACCCACCATCCGCTGCTGCTGCGCGGGGTCCACGGCGTGTCCACGGAGACCGGCAAGGGGGCCGCGGTGACCGCGCTCATCCGCGCCGACGTCGCTCTCTTCGCGGCGCATACGAACGCCGACGTCGCCCACGGCGGCGTCAACGACGCGCTGGTCGAGGCCCTGGGGCTCACCGGGGTGGGCCCTCTGGCCATCGAGGAGGGGCGCCCGATGGGGCGCATCGGCGTGTTGCCGCATCCGATGACCCTGGAGGGTTTCGCGCAGCACGTGGCCAAGGTGCTGCCGAGCGCGCCCGTCGGGGTACGCGTGAGCGGTCCCGCGCGGGCGACCGTGCGGCGGATCGCCGTGCTGGGCGGCGCGGGCGATTCCCTGCTGGATGCGGCCCGGGGGCGGGGCGCCGACGTCTTCGTCACCTCGGACCTTCGGCATCATCCGGCGAGCGAGGCGCGAGAGGAGTGCAGGGGCGGGGCCCCCTACCTGATCGACGCCGGGCACTGGGCGACCGAGTGGCTGTGGCTGGCGGCCGCTGCGCGCCAGCTCGTCGAGGGGCTGGGGGCGGCCGGCGCGGGGCTCACGGTGACCGTCAGCGAGATCGTGACAGACCCGTGGGCCTTCGTCGTGGGCTCCACCGGCCCGGCGGATCTGCCGGATGCGGTGACGGAGGCCGGCTCGTGAAGGCCGAACCCGCCCGCCAACTGCGGCTCCTCGACCTCCAGCGCGTCGACACTCGGCTCGCCCAGATTGCGCACCGACGAGCGCACCTGCCCGAGCAGGAAGCACTCGATGTCGTGGCCTCCGAGAAGTCCACCGTCGATGCCGACCTCGTGCACGCCCGGACCGACGCCGGGGACCTCGCGCGGGCCTTGACCAAGGCCGAGGCCGACGTCCAGCTCGTCCGGGATCGGGCCGCGCGCAACCAGGCCCGGCTCGACGAGGGGACGGGCACCCCCAAGGAGCTGACCGGTCTGCAACACGAGCTGGAGTCGCTCGCGAGACGACAGGCCGAGCTGGAGGAGGACCAGCTCGAGGTGATGATGCGCGCCGAGGCATTGGAGGGCATGATCGCGGCGCTGACCACCCGGTCGGCGGAGCTAGAGAGCGTCGTCGCCGAGGCGACTCGCGACCGGGACGTGGCGCGGCAGGCGCTCGACGACGAAGCGGCGCAGCTCACGACGGAGCGGGCCGCCTGCGAGGCCGATGTCGGCGCCGAACTGGTCGCGCTCTACGACAAGATCCGCGTCCACACCGGTGTCGGGGCCGCCGCTCTCGTGGACCGGCACTGCGACGGCTGCCGGCTGGAACTTCTCGGCGCCGACTACCAGCGCGTCGCGGAGGCGCCGCCCGACGAGGTGGTGCGCTGCGAGGAGTGCCGCCGCATCCTGGTCCGCCCAGGCCGGCCGGAGAACTGACGGGTGGCGCGCACGACACCCGTGAGGCGACGCCGTCTCGTGGTCGAGGCCGACGGCGGCTCGCGGGGCAACCCCGGCGTCGCGGGTTACGGGGCGCTGGTGCGTGACGCGGACACTGCGCGCGTGCTGCTGGAGCGGGCCGCCCCGCTCGGTCGGGCGAGCAACAACGTGGCGGAGTACTCCGGACTGATCGCCGGCCTCGAAGCGGCCGCCCGCGTGGATGATGCCGCGGACGTCGAAGTGCGGATGGACTCCAAGCTCGTCGTCGAGCAGATGAGCGGCCGCTGGAAGATCAAGCACGAGGACATGCGGCGATTGG
Source organism: uncultured Austwickia sp. (assembly GCA_934678955.1). Next base: position 4,366 of record CAKUSI010000246.1, read on the forward strand.
CCGCCCAGGCGGCAGATCTCGCGACGGAGCGCCAGGCGGCGGGTGGGTCGGTGACCTACACGTGGGTCCCGCGGAACCGGAACGCCGCGGCCGACGCCCTCTCGAACGTCGGGATGGACGGCGAGACCGTGGACCGGCGCCTCGACGCCGACGAGTCTGACGCTGACGAGCCGGACGCTGACGAGCCTGACGCCGAAGAGCCGGACGCAGAGCCTGAGGAGCCGGGGGCGGGGGAAGCCCTGGTTGAGCCGGAGGCTGCGGCGGGGGAACCCCGGGGGAGTGAGCCGCTCGACGCCCCGCCGACGGGTGCGACGTCCACCGCGCCGGCCGATCTGTCCCGCCCGGTGCGGGTCGTGCTCGTACGCCACGGTGAGACCCCGAACACCCGTACCGGTGTGCTTGACGGCCGAGGAGGGCCCGACGCGCCGCTCACCCCGGAAGGGCGGGCGCAGTCGCTGGCCGCCGGGCGCGGCATCCGCGCCTTCCTCGGGGATTGCCCCGTGCGCGTGGTGACCTCCTCGCTGGCCCGGGCCCGCCAGAGCGGGGCCGTGCTGGGCTCGGTCCTGGGGGTCGAGCCGGAGGCGGATGCGGCCTTCGACGAGCAGCATTTCGGGGACTGGGAAGGGCAGGCGTCGGCGGCGCTGTGCGCGCGGGACGCGGAGTCATACTTGCGGTTGCGCGAAGGGGATGAGCACGCCCGGCCGGGCGGCGAATCTTTTCGCGACGTGCGCGAACGGGTGCTGGCCGGCTACGGGCGTCTGGTGGCGCAGGCTCGCCACGACGGCCGCGTCGTGGTCATCGTGAGCCACCGCACCGCGCTGCTGGCGCTCCTCTCCGAGGTGCTGCGGATGGCTCCGGGCGGCCAGTGGTCCCTGGCGTTGGCGCCGGGCTCGCTGACCTCGGTCCGGGTGTGGGGCGACGGGGGAACCTCGGTCGAGTTCGTGAACGACACGGCCCACCTGCGCTGAGCTTGCCCGCGACATCGGCGCTGAGCTTGCCCGCGACATCGGCACCGACCGACATGGACAGCGGGGGCGACGGGGACAGCGGGACCGACGGGGACATCGGAGCCAGCGGTAACAGCGAGACCGTGATCACCCCACGGGTGGCGTGTCAGCGCCGACCCGTGGGCACCGGCTTGACCTGCAGGCCGACCGCGCCGATCGGCCGGCCCTTGCGCACCAGCGTCAGGTCGAAGCGCTCGGCCAGGGAGTCGGCCAGGGACTCGGGGGATCGCGGATCCAAGCGCATCTCGCAGACCGCACGCGCGATCAGACCGCGGGTGTGCTTGGCGTAGTGGGTCGCTCCCGGCACGTTGATCGACACCACGCGCCCGACCAGGTCGCTCGGGACGGGCCAGGCCGCGGCATAGGCCGCGGAGCGGCAGTCCAACACGAGGCGTTCGCCGACGAGCGGGCGGATGGCCCTGTCCAGGTGTTCGCGCCAGTGGCGCGCGAGCGGCTGTCGCGAGGGTAGACCGGGCGTCATCGCCAACCGATAGGGGGCCACCTGGTCGGCCAGCCGGAGCGCCCCGTACAAGGCGGAGAAGACGACCACCCACCGTTGCGCGCGGCGCTTGTCGTGCGGCGCGAGGGTCGCGTAGTCGAA
>CAKUSI010000247.1 GCA_934678955.1 uncultured Austwickia sp.
GCAGCTGGGGGTCTGGGAGGGGGGTGGGTTGTCGGTGGTGGGCGGTAGCGTCGAAGACACCAACCACCCCCGGGCCGAGCTGACCACTTGGCTCCTGACTCCGAAGAGGAGACGACCATGACCACCACCGCCACCCGCCGCCAGACGACCGACGAGAAGACCCCCAGCGCCGGCACCTTCACCGCCGGCTACCGCGCCCTCGTCGACGCGCTGAAGACGCTCGCCCTCCCCGCCGCCGGCCGCAAGCCGCTGCCCGTGTTCAGCCGCGTCCTGGCGACCGTGCGCCCCGGCGAGGTCGAGCTGACCACCTTCGACTTCGACACCGCAGCAACCGTGACCCTGCCCGTCACCGGCGCCACCCCCGGCCGGATGCTGCTGGACCACCCCAGCATCACCAAGGTCCTCTCCGCGGCCGTCAAGGGCAGCCCCAAGGCAACCGTCGACCGTCTCGACGTCACGATCGACACCCCCGACCACACACCGGTCGTGCACCTCGCCGGCTACAGCCTGCCCCTGGACGACACCGTCACCGTCGACGCCTTCCCCGACCTGCCGCCGACCACCGCCCCGACCCACGTCGTCGACCGCCACGCACTGACCGGGCTCGTCGAGCGCGTCACCGTCGCAGCCGACCGAGGGGACACCCTGCCGATCCTCACCGGCATCAACACCATCCTCGACAAGCACTCGATGACCCTGACCGCCACGGACCGCTACCGCCTGGCCTGCGGCACCATCCCCGTCAACGGGACCACCACCGAGAAGGTCCTCATCCCCGCGGCCGTCCTGGCCAAGCTGCTCCCGCGACTCACCAGCCCGCAGGCGCGGCTGGGTGTCGACGTCATCGCCGGCACCACCTGGCTGACCTTGGCTGACGACACCACCACGGTCCGGATCCGCACCCTCGATGGCGAGTACCCCAAGGTCTCCTCCATCCTGGAGCAGACCCCGACCCGCACCGTCACCCTCGCGCGAGCCCAGCTCCTCCAGGCAGCCACCCGCGCCGCCTCACTCTCCGCAGCCGTCCGGGCCGGCAAGAACAACCCGGTGACGATCACGGTGGGCCCCGACGCACTGACGATCGCCCCGGCCACCGACGGCGACCGTGCCAAGGTCACAGCACCCGCCCTGCCGGCGGACATCACCGGCCAGACCGAGGCCTGGACCACCGGCGCCAACCCCGCCTACATCCTCGACGCGATCGCCACCCTGACCGCCGATCAGGTCACCCTCCACCTGACCGACCCCGGCCGGCCGATGGTCCTCACCGATGCCGACGACACCACCTACCGGCACGTCCTCATGCCCGTTCGCCTCGCCGGCTGAACCCCGCCCGCACCTGAAGGGCCCTCTCCTGCAACCCAGCGGGGTGGACCGTCCCCGGTGGGAGTGTCCGATGAACGGTGTTTCCGGCGTTCATCTTCAGAGGTTCTCCGCGGCCGGCATGCGGTCGGCGAAGGTGACGGCGAAAGCGTTGAGCGCGGGCTTCCACCGCATGGTCCATCGTGCCTGCCCGGTGCCTTTGGGGTCCAGGCCCCTGGTGACCAGGTAGAGGCACTTCAGCGCGGCCTGCTCGGTCGGGAAGTGCCCGCGCACGGTGACCGCCCGCCGGTACCTGGCGTGCAGGGACTCGATGGCGTTGGTGGAGAACAGCACCCGGCGAATCTCCACGTCGTAGGCCAGGAACGGGGTGAACTCCTCCCATGCCGCGCGCCACATCTTCGGGATCGCGGGGTAGGGCTTGCCCCATTTCTCCTCCAGCTCCTCGAACGCCGCCCATGCCGCCTCCACGTTCGGTGCGGTGTAGATGCGGCGCAGGTCCTTGGCCAGCTGGTCCCAGTACTTCCTGCTCGCGTAGCGCAAGGTGGCGCGGATCAGGTGGATGACGCAGGCCTGCACGATCGCCTGCGGGAAGACGGCGTTGACCGAATCAGGCAGGCCCTTGAGGCCGTCGCAGACGATGAAGAACACATCCCGGACACCGCGGTTCTTCAGGTCCGCGAGCACGTTCATCCAGAACTTCGCCGACTCCCCACCGCCCTGCCCGGCCCATAACCCGAGCACGTCGCGGCGCCCGTTCAGGTCGACGCCGATCGCGGCGTAGAAGGGCTGGTTGCCCACCTGCCCGTCGCGGACCTTGACGTAGATCGCGTCGATGAAGATCGCCGCGTACACCGGCTGCAGCGGACGGGAGGACCAGGCGGCCATCTCCTCCAGGACTTTGTCCGTGATCCGGCTGACCGTGTCCTTGCTGATGGAGGCGCCGTACACCTCGTGGAAGTGCGCGGAGATCTCGCCGGTGGTCAGGCCCTTGGCGAACAGGCTGATCGCGACCGCGTCGACGTCCGAGAGGCGCCGTTGGCGCTTCTTGACGATCACCGGCTCGAAGGTGCCGGCGCGGTCCCGCGGGACTGCGATCGTCACCTCACCGGCAGCGTCGGTCAGCACCGTCTTGGACCGGGTGCCGTTGCGGATGTTGCCGGTCTCTGTGGTTGGTGCCTGGTGTTTCTCGTGGCCGAGGTGCTCGGTCAGCTCCTCCTCCAGCGCTGTCTCCAGGACAGTCGCGGTGATCGACTTGAGCAGCCCATCCGGGCCGGTCAGGTCCTCACCACGCGCCCGGGCGGCCTTGACCAGCTCCCGGACCGCGGCCTGCTCGGCCTCGCTGCGCGAGGTCGTCTTCTTCACCTTCTTCGGCATCGAGCTCACGCTCGTGATCTTCTCGGTCATCATGTGACCTTCCCCGCCAGCTGAGCCGGCGTGTCAGGCCGGAAACACCGTTGGGCGGACAGTCCCCGACCCAGCGGCTCACCAGTACGAGGATCGCGGCCCATCCCGACCGGCAGTCGAAGCTGCGCCCCACAGACCTCGTCGCCCTCCCGAAGGTCACCGTTGCCGCGGGCATGCAGACCGCTGCCGAGCCACCGCCCGGGCGGACTCCCTGCTTCCGCGTAGCACCTCGCCAGAGGGGTAGACAGTGATCTGTCCCCGTCGGCGGTGGCGACTGCGCGGAGCAGGTACTTGTACGCGTCACCCGCGCTCACCACCCGCATCGAAACCGCCACCGCCACTGCCTCCTCGACGATCAGGTGAGCGGCGGGGTTCATGAGGCACGGCGCGGACCTCATCGGCAAGACGCGTGGCAGCTCTTGAGGTGTCTCCCGTCGAGCGACTTTCCTGGGTTCTCTCGAGCCACGCGTGAGCCTGAGGCAGGGTCTGACCTCTGGTGATACGGATCTGCGCATCTTGGAGTGCAGATGGGATAGGCGGTCGCTGTGTCGCAGTGTGGTCGCCTACGCTGATCGACATGTTGGTTCACGGCACTGCTTCGCTGCGTCTGCGCAGCCGCTGACGGCGGCGAGCACACTCCACGTTGTTGCTCCCGCTTCCGGTGATCACGGCCGGGCGGCTCATTCAGCGTGCCCGGCTCCGCAACAACCACGGAGCAAACAGTGCCTACCTATCGACACGGCCGTCACGAGCACGGCCAGAACTTCCTGACTGACCCATCCACCATCGCCACGATCACACGGCTGGTGGCTGCCACAAAGGGGCCGATCATCGAGATTGGCCCCGGCGACGGAGCGCTCACCACTTCACTAGCTCAGCTCGGACGACCAGTCACAGCTGTCGAGATCGACGCGCGACTCGCCCGCCGCTTGGCCGAACGACTCCCATCGCACGTGGGCGTCGTTTCCGACGACTTCCTGACCTATCGGCTTCCGACCTCTCCGCATGTCCTCGTCGGCAACCTGCCGTTTCACCAGACCACGGCCATGCTTCGGCGCATACTGCGTGCCCCCGCTTGGACAGATGCAATCTTGCTCGTGCAGTGGGAGGTCGCGCGACGCAGGGCTGGCGTCGGCGGTGCAACGATGATGACTGCGCAATGGGCGCCCTGGTTTGAGTTCGCACTGCATGGCCGCGTCGCGGCCTGCGCGTTCACTCCACGTCCGGGAGTTGACGGTGGGATCCTCACCATTCACCGACGCGAGCAGCCACTCCTGCCCCCGGCACAGCATCGCCAGTTTCACGCGCTGGTTCATCGCGTCTACACCGGGCCCGGTCGCGGGCTTGCTCAGTTACTTGCTCGCAGCACCTCGCTGGGCTCAATGCAGGCTTCAAAGACATGGCTGGGGCGCCACGGCGCGACCGCTGCCGGGCTGCCAAAGGACTTGCCGGTCGAGGCATGGGTGGACTTGTTCAAGACGGCCGGCTCATCACCACCGGCACGTCGTGCGCAGACGCACACGGGAAGGCGCCGTCGATGAGGATCGGAGCCCGACAGCAAGCGTGCCCCTCCGAGATCGAGCATGGTAACGCGCCGGATGCGGACCCGAGTGAGGTCGCCGTAGTACGTGCAGCACGACTCCTCGCCGAATGTCCCGAACGCAACTGGCGACTTCGTGACCTTGCCGACTTGGTTCACCTGTCGACGTCGCAACTAGGCAGGGCATTCAGCCGGCGTTTCGGGATGCCGCCCATGCAGTACCTGGCTCGTGTTCGGGCTCACCGATTGGCCCAGCTCCTGGTAGAGACCGATCTGCCGATCGTCGTCGCCATGAGTCAGGTCGGGTGGCGCAGTCGCGGTCACGCTGCACGACAGTTCACCGCCATCGTCGGGGTCAGCCCGTCAGCCTTTCGGCGCGAAGAGGCAAAACGGGTCCTCTCGCAGCGCCCGTACTGTCGGCAGCCACGACGGCAGGCACAGGATGCTACGGGTCGTGACCGGTGACTGCGGAGATCCACGGCGAGGCCCAAACCGGCTCGCGGGGCATCTGCGGTGCATATTCGTAGTCCCCGTATTCGATGCCTTCAAGGCGTGATCCGGGCGATGTGCGGCCACCAGGTTCAGGGCCCTCGTCGTAGTGCGCTGGCAGCTCGGGCAACTGGTGAAAGGGCCTGGACGAAGGTCCGAGCGTCCTGAGATGCCAAGCCGGGGATCTGGAGCACGTAGCGTCCGAAGATCGAGCCGATGACCAAGGTGAGCAGGGCAGTGGCTCGAGCCGGCCCTTCAACACCGCCGAAATATTCAACGAGCCGCTCGCGAAGCTCCTTGTCGATGTACTCGATGAAGGTGTTGCGTACGTCCTCATCCGCAAGGGCGAGTCGCACCAGGTCGGCTAGAGCGTGAGTGAACTCGGGCCGTTCCCAGACGGCCACGACACGAGGCATCAGGCGTTCACCTAACGTCGCCGGGTCGCCGGGAAGTGCCGCTTCCAGCACCGCCGACGGTGCGACTTCGAGCGCCATCGCTCGTGCGAATAGCCCCTTCTTCGAGCCGAAGTGGTAGCTGATCAGCGCCACGTCGCATTCGGCTCTGTCGGCGACGGCACGCAGGGTGGTGCGCTGGTACCCGTTGGCCAGGAGGAGGGGTCCGGCAGCTGCGAGGATGCGTTCCCGACCATCAGCACTGCCGCGCGGCGGGCGGCCTCGTCGTTTATTCATCAATCTAGAGTCTACGGGGCCAGCCGGCACACAGTGGGGACATGACCAGAGCAGAAACTGTGAGTGACTCGGCGATCCACTTGACCGGGGTCAATGTCGAGTTCGCCAGGCGCCGGAACACGCCCTTCCGTGCCCTGACTGACCTTCGCCTTCGCGCAGCACGTGGAGAGGTGACCTGTCTGTTGGGGCCCAACGGTTCGGGCAAGACGACACTGATCAACGTGCTCACCGGACTCCTGTCTCCGACGACCGGCGACATCGACGTCCTCGGGCTTGATCCGCGCAGGAACCGCACGGCGCTACTTCGACGGGTTGCCCTCGTCCCCCAGGAAACTGCCGTGTATCCCGAGCTCACTGCGCGAGAGAACCTCAAGTTTCATGCCCGCTACTACGGTGTACCCGGAAGATGTCAAGCAGTCTGAGACACGTCCCATTACGCGGTCTGTATGAGGGCCTCCGGTGAGGGCTGGTTGAT
>CAKUSI010000248.1 GCA_934678955.1 uncultured Austwickia sp.
TGCGCGTGGGTCAACAGGATGTCGGTGAGCGTGTCGGGCGGCACCGGGAAGTCCGCCCAGTTCCGCTGCCGTAGCTCCTTCTCCCCCTGGAACATGCCCGCGTCGACGAGGATGCGCCGTTCGCCGACGGTGAGCAGGTACTTCGACCCGGTCACCCCTCCCGCAGCTCCGAGGAACGTCAACGTCGTGGGGGTGCCGGACGCGGTCATGCCCCGATTGTCACCCCGCCCTCGGCCCTTCGCCGGGAGGTTGCGCAGGATCCGGCCGGTTCACAATCGTCAACTCGGGCGCGCGTCAGACGACAGGTCAGACGAACAGAGCAACCCGCCGCCGTCCGAGCGGGGCGCGCCACGCATGCTCGATCGGGGGGATGACCGTGGACACCTGGGCATCCTGGGCCGGAGTCGGCGTCCCTGGCGTCGGCGTCTCGATGGTCGGCGTCCCGATGGTCGGCGTCGTGATGGTCGGCGCCCTGATCGTTGTCGTCGTGACCTGCGCGGCCGCCGCGATCGCCTGGCTGTTCGCCCTCCGCCGCGGCGTCCGGTCCCTGCTGTCGGCGGCGCAGGATCTGCCGTGGCCCGCCGACGACCTCGAGGAGAGCCTGCGTCACCACGCGGCGCGGGCCACCTGCTCGCTCCGGGTCGAGTACGAGCCCCACGATCCGGAGTCGGGGCGCTCCGGTTCGGGCTGCTCCGACTCAGGGCGCTCCGACTCGGGCCGCTCCGACTCAGGCCGCTCCGACTCAGGCCGCTCCGGCTCGGGGCGCTTTGCTCACCGGCTGAGCGTGATGCTCCCGTCGGGAGACCGACAGCTCACCGCGTACCGATCGTGGCGTCGCCCGCCCTTCGCGGATGCGGACCGGGACGTCGTGCACGCGCTGATCGCGATGGCAGAGGCCTCGCGGACGGCGGCACGCCGCGAAGCCGTACTCCAGCAACAGACGTCGACCGACGCGCTCACCGGCCTCGCGAGCGTCCCCCGGTTCCGGGAGGACCTCCGCGAGCTCGCCGCGACCTGCGAGCCGGGGCACCGCGTGGCTGTGCTGTTCCTGGACCTCGACCACTTCAAGACCATCAACACCCGCCTGGGGCACCTCGACGCCGACCAGGTGCTCCGCGAGGTGGGCGCCCGCATCCGCGGGATGCAGGACGGGGGCATGATCTCCGGGCGGTTCGGCGGCGACGAGTTCCTGGTGGCCTTCCCGACCGGGGAGGGCGAACCGGCGCGGGCGCACGCCGTCTCCGAGCGGTTGACCGCGCGCATCCGCCAACCGATGCGGGTCGGCGACCAGCTGCTGCAGGTGAACGTCAGCGCCGGCGCCGCGGTCGCGGGCCGCGAGGACGACGTCGACGCCGTGATCCGCCAGGCCGAGGCCGCGATGCGGGCCGCCAAGCGCACGTCGGAGAGCCACGGCCCGCCCCGCTGGGCCGACGAACGACGGCGGGTCCGTGAGCTGCTGGACGAGCGGGAGATCCGGGTGGAGTACCAGCCGATCGTGTCCGTCGCGACCGGCGTCGTGACCGGGTTCGAGGCGCTGCTGCGGGTGACCGACCCCGAGCTGGGCGTCATCTCCCCGGAGACCCTCGTGGATTCCGCCGCCCGGACCCGCATGCTGGACGAGCTCGCGCTGCTGATCAGCGAGCAGGCGCTCGACGTGATGCGCCAGGTCAGCGCCGCCACGGACCGCCGGCTCCGGCTGGCGATCAACCTGGAGTTCGAGCAGCTGCGCAGCGACAACGTGACGCTGTCGTGGCTGGTGGAGCGGTTCGACGACGCGCCCGTGGACCTGCTGCTGGAGATGACCGAGCGGCATTCGCTGCGCTGGACGGACGCGCACGCGGACGTGGCGCGGGGGCTGCGCCGGCACGGGATCGAGCTGGCGATCGACGATTTCGGGGCGGGCTACGCGACCTACCAGTTCCTCGACGCCTGGGACTGGGCCCTCGTGAAGATCGACCGCGGGCTGGTGAGCTCCAGCGACGTGCACGGCCAACTGCTGCTGCGGCACGTGGCGACGCTGCTGCACGACCTGCGCGTACCCGCCGTCGCCGAAGGCATCGAGACGATGGAGCAGCTGCAGGCCGTGGCGCGGCTCGGGATCGCGTACGCGCAGGGCTACCACCTCGGGCGGCCCATGACCGCAGCGGCGCTGCTGGACAAGGCCCCGACGGGCTGGCTGGAGAACCCGCTCGCTCGCCTCTGACGGCGCGCCGGATGCGTACGTTTCCCGCCCACGGGCACGAAGTGGCGACGCCCACCTGCGCAGACTCGTACATTTCCCGCCCACGGGCGGCATCCGCACGCCAAACCCCACTCCCCCCGTACATTTCCCGCCCACGGGCGGCATCCGCACGCCAAACCCCAGCTCCCCGCGTACATTTCCCGCCCACGGGCGGGAAGTGTCCGGGCGACCCTGTACGTTTCTGTTCCTTTCTGTGACTTCTTGATGTACCTTGTGAGCACGCCGGAGCGGTGGCGCCGGAGCAGTGACACCGAAGCAGTGACACCGCGGCGCTGACGCCGTAGCGCGCACCGCAGCGCATGTCAGCGCGACTGCGCCGTACGTGTGCCAGAGTGCGCTCACACCACCGGCGGTGGACTCAACGAGGAGGATCCATGACCGTACGCCTGGGCGTGATCGCCGACGACTTCACGGGCGCCACCGACATCGCGGGCTTCCTGGTCAGCAACGGTCTGCGCACCGTGCAGGTCAGCGGGGTCCCGACCGACGAGCCGCCGCTCGATGAGGTCGACGCCATCGTCGTCAGCCTCAAGAGCCGCTCGATCCCGTCCACCGAGGCCGTCGACCTGAGCCTGGGGGCGCTGCGCTGGTTGCAGCAGGTCGGGGCGGAGCGGTTCTTCTTCAAGTATTGCTCCACGTTCGACAGCACCCCTGCCGGCAACATCGGCCCCGTCACCGACGCCCTGCTCGACGCCCTCGGCGAAGACCTCACGGTCATCTGCCCGTCGCTGCCCGTCAACGGCCGTTCGGTCTATTTTGGTTACCTGTTCGCGGGCGCGGTCCCCCTCAACGAGTCGGGGATGGAGCATCACCCCGTCACCCCGATGACCGACGCGAACCTCATGCGCGTCATGGAGGCGCAGAGCACCGGCAGCGCGGGCAACGTCCCTTGGGACGTCGTCGAGCAGGGTCCGCAGGCCGTCGCCGACGCCCTGGAGGCGCTGCGCGGCCAGGGGGTCCGCTACGCGGTGCTCGACACGCTGAGCGACGCCCACCTCGACGTGATCGGCCGGGCTGTCGCCGACTTCGCGCTGGTCACCGGTGGCTCGGGACTCGGCGCCGGCATCGCCCGGGCGCTCACCGCCGACGAGGACGCCGACCCGGCCGCGGCGTGGCGCAGCGTCCCCGGGCGGGCCGTGGTGCTCTCCGGGTCGTGCTCGGTCATGACGAACCGCCAGGTCGCCGCCTACCGGGAGGCCGGCCCGGCCCTGGAGGTCGACGTGGACCGGCTGCTGGCCGACCCCGACGCCTACCGGGCGGAGGTGCTGGCGTGGGTGCTCGGCCGCCCGCAGGACGGACCCGCGCCCCTCGTCTTCGCCACCGCCCCGCCCGAGCACGTCAAGGCCCTGCAGGCCCGCCACGGCGCCGAGCGGACCAGCGCCGCGATCGAGGACCTCTTCGCCTGGCTCGCCACCGCGCTGCGGGAGGCGGGCGTGACCCGGTTCATCGTCGCCGGCGGGGAGACCTCCGGCGCGGTCAGCACCTCGCTGCGCATCGACGGCTTCCACGTCGGCCCGCAGATCGCGCCCGGCGTCCCGTGGGTCCGTTCCCTCGACGGCACCACCGAACTCGCCCTCAAGTCCGGCAACTTCGGCGACGTCGACTTCTTCGCCCGCGCCCAGCAGCAGCTCGCCTGAGTCCCGCTAGAGCCACCGCCCGTCCGCCAAGGCCGCCGCCCCATCTCGCCAGAGCCCCAGTGATTCCCGGAGACCACCATGCCGAAGTTCGCCGCCAACCTGTCCATGCTCTTCACCGAGGTGCCCTTCCTCGATCGGTTCGCCGCCGCCAAGGCCGCCGGGTTCGAGGCCGTCGAGTACCTCTTCCCGTACGACTTCCCCGCGAGCGAGATCCGCGCCCGACTCGACGAACACGCCCTGACCCAGGCCCTGTTCAACATGCCGCCCGGCGACTGGGCGGCCGGGGAGCGCGGGATCGCGAGCCTGCCCGACCGGGTCGAGGAGTTCCGCGCGGGGGTGGGCACCGCGCTGGAGTACGCGCAGGTCCTCGACTGCCCCAAGATCCACGCGATGGCCGGCATCCCCGCCGACCGGGACGATCCCGCCTGCGTCGAGACGTACGTCGCGAACCTGCAGTACGCCGGTGATCAGGCCGCCCAGGCGGGGCGGATCGTGTGCATCGAGCCCATCAACGGCTACAACATGCCGGGCTACTTCCTGCACAGCGTCGCGCAGGCCCTGCCGCTCCTCGAGCGGATCGGGCGAGACAACGTACGGCTTCAGTTGGACCTCTATCACGCGCAGCTGACCGACGGCGACATCACGCACCTGATCCACGCGACCATCGACCGCGTCGGCCACGTGCAGCTCGCATCCGTGCCGGAGCGGCACGAGCCGGACACCGGCGAGCTGTACTACCCGTACGTGCTGGCCGAGCTCGACAAGGCGGGGTACGACGGCTGGGTCGGATGCGAGTACAACCCCGCGGGCGACACCGCCGCCGGACTGGGCTGGCTCGCCGACTACCGGTAGGCGCGGCCCGTGATCCCCGTCGAGCGGGGCGCCCCGTGATCCTCGTCGAGCGGGGCAACCCGTGATCCCCGTCGAGCGGCAGCGTTCGATCCTGCGCGTGCTCCGCGAGAGCGGTTCGGCGAGCGTCGCCGACCTCGCCGATCTCCTCGAGGTCTCCCACATGACGGTGCGCCGCGACATCAAGGCGCTGGAAGAAGGCGGGCGGGTCGTCTCCGTGTCCGGGGGCGTGACGCTGCCCGCGCGGCTGGCCGCCGACGCCTCCCACCTCGTCAAGTCGGGTCTGGCCCGCGCGCAGAAGCAGGCGATCGCCGCCGCGGCCGCGACGCTGGTCCGGCCCGACGATGTCGTCTACCTCGACGCCGGGACGACCACGCTCGCGATCGCGGCGGAGCTGGCCGGTCGCGGGGACCTGACGTTCCTCGCCAACGACCTGGCGATCGCCACCTTCCTCGCGGAACGCTCGCCCAGCGAGCTGTGCGTGGCGGCCGGGCACGTCGACCGGGCCAACCTGTCCACCGAGGGGGAGATGACCGCCGAGACCATCGGCGGGTTCAACGTCGACGTCGCGTTCATGTCGACCTCCTCCTTCGACCTGCGCGGCACGTCGGTGCCCACCGGCGCGAAGAAGGTGGTCAAGCAGGCGATCGTCGCGGTCGCCACGAAGACGGTTCTGGTCACCGACAGTACGAAGTACGGGCGTGTCGCCGCGCTGCGTGCCGTGCCGTTGAGCGATCTGGACGGGCTCATCACGGACACCGGCCTGACGGACGGCGTGCAGCAGTGCCTGGGCGACCTGGATCTGCACCTGTGGCTGGTCGACCCCGCCCCCATGAAAGGAGCACCATGAAGATCATCGTGACCGGCGGCGCCGGGTTCCTCGGTAGCCGCGTCATCTCCGCGCTGCTCGCGGCGCGCGCCGACACCACCGACGGTGGAGGCGACGGAAGCCGCGCCAGCGACGGAGGCCACGACGGCGGCGGAGCCCCCGACGGAGGCGGGATCGCCTTCGATGAAATCGTCTCGCTCGACCTGGCGCCCTGCCTCGTGCAGGACGCGCGGGTCAGCTCGGCCGTCGGCGACATCGCCGACCCCGCGCTGCTCGCCTCTGTCGTGGACGCGGAGACCATCGGCGTCTATCACCTGGCCGCCGTGCTCAGCGGCGGCTCCGAGGACGACTTCG
>CAKUSI010000249.1 GCA_934678955.1 uncultured Austwickia sp.
ACCCAGGACGCACGAACACGACTTCCCAGCCGCACTCGCCCTTCCTCGCCGCTCATCCTGACCCCTCGTCCTCTCGTGCGATCTCCTCCAGCATGTCCGCGTCCGGCAGGTACGGCGCCAACGCGGGCAGCTCCTCCAGCGACGTGATGCCCAGCCGATCCAGAAAGTACTCCGTGGTCCCATACAGCGCCGCCCCGTGCTCGGGATCCGCGCCCACCTCCCGGATCAGGCCGCGGGTCTGCAGCGTCCGCACCACCCCGTCCACGGTCACCCCGCGCACCGCGCCGACCCGCGCGCGGCTCACCGGCTGCCGGTAGGCGATCACCGCCAGCGTCTCCAGCGCGGCCTGGCTGAGCTTGGCACGCTGCCCGGCCAGCACGAAACGCTCGACCACCGGTGCGTACTCGTGTCGTGAATAGAACCGCCACCCGCCCGCCACGCAGCGCAGCGCGAACCCGCGCCCCTGCGCGGCATACTCCTCCGCCAACGCCTCCAACAACCGGCGCACCGAACCGTCCGGGAGGTCGAGCACCTGCGCCAGATCGGCCTCGGCGACCGGCTCGTCGACCACCATCAGGACCGCCTCCAACGCGGCGCGGGCCCCGCCGGGCAAGGCAGCAACGTCCAACTCCTCCGCGGGCTCCTCCGCGGCCTCCTCGGGGGAATCGGGCACGCTCATCGCTCTCCTTCGTCCGTGCGGTCCTCGATGCGGCCGCCGGTCCGGTCGTCGCCACGGCCATGGGGATCATCCTGGGCGTCGGGCTCGTCGTACTCCCGGGCCAGCCGCTCCCTCAACGCCTCGTCGCCGTCCAGCAGACCAGTCCAGCGGATCACCAACCGCCCCAGGGACTCCGGTTGCTCGAACGTGACGGCCCCCTCACGGAACAGCTCCAGGACGACCAGGAACCGGGCCACCACGACCAGGCGATTGTCCGCGCCCTGCGCCAGCTCACCGAACGTGGCCTCCCCCGCCATGCGGAGGCGGGCAGCCACACCCAGCGCTTCCTCCCGGACGCTCACGCGGGCCGCGTGCAGATGGTCGAGTGTGACGGTCGGGGGGAGTCGCGGCACCATCGCCAAGGCGGCGATGCGCGCGAACCGCTCGGGGTCCACCCCGAGCACGAGTTCCGGCAGCAGCGACGCGAACCGGGCCTCCAGGCCCACCTGTCGCGGCTGTGCGCGCCCCACCGATCCCATCCGCTCGGCGAAGGTGGCTGCGACCTCCTTGAACGCCCGGTACTGCAGCAGCCGCGCGAACAGGAGGTCGCGCGCCTCGATGAGCTCCAGGTCCTCCTCGGCGCCCTCCGGCAGCGGTAGCAGGCGGGCCGCCTTGAGGTCCAGCAACGTGGCCGCGACCAGCAGGAAGTCGGTGGTCTGCGAGAGGTCCCACTGGGTCTGGGCGCGCAGGTGCGCCAGGAACTCGTCGGTGACTGCGGCGAGCGCGATCTCGGTGACGTCGAGACGGTGCCGGGCGATGAGCCCGAGCAGCAGGTCGAAGGGCCCGTCGAACTGGTCCAGGTGGACCTCGAACGGCTCGGCCGGGGCCCGCCGCGTCAACACCCCTCCCGGGGCTGCGAACTCGGTCGGCGCCGGCGCAGCGGGTGCCTCGCTGACCGGCGCCGGGCTGCCCTCCCCGAGGTCTTCCCGGGTCAGGCTGCACCTCCGCGGGAGATGAGTTCCCGGGCCAACTGGCGGTAGGACTCCGCGGCGGGCGTGCCGGGCGCATACGCGGTGATCGGCTCGGCAGCCAGCGTCGCGTCGGGGAACTTCACGGTGCGGGAGATGACCGTGTGAAAGACGAGGTCCTGGAAGTGGTCCACGACGCTGCGGACCACCTCACGGCTGTGCAGCGTACGCCCGTCATACATCGTGGCGAGGATGCCGTCGACCACCAGGCGCGGGTTGAGTCGGTCGCACACCTTGTCGATGGTCTCCACGAGCAACGCCACCCCGCGCATCGCAAAGAACTCGCACTCCAGCGGAATGATGACCCCGTGCGACGCGGTCAGGGCGTTGACGGTGAGCAGCCCCAGGGAGGGCTGGCAGTCGATGAGCACGACGTCGTACTCGTCCAGGACCGGGCGCAGCGTGCGGGCCAGCACCATCTCCCGGGCGACCTCGCCGACGAGTTGCACCTCGGCCGCCGACAGGTCGATGTTGGCGGGCACGACGTCGAGCCCGGGGACCTTGGTCCGCACGATGATGTCGTGGATGTCGTGGCCGCGTTCGACCAGCAGGTTGTAGATCGTGGTCTCGAGGTCGTGGGTGCGGATGCCCAGCCCGACCGA
Source organism: uncultured Austwickia sp. (assembly GCA_934678955.1). Next base: position 2,289 of record CAKUSI010000249.1, read on the forward strand.
GAGCGCGCCCTGCGGGTCGAAGTCCACGAGGAGGACCTTGCGGCCGAGCTCGGCGAGGGCGGCGCCCAGGTTGATGGTGGTGGTGGTCTTGCCGACGCCGCCCTTCTGGTTGCACATCGCGATGACGCGGGCCGGGCCGTGCCCGGAGAGGGGGGCGGGTTCGGGGAACTCGGGAGTAACGCGCCCGGTCGGCCCGACGGGCGTCAGCGCGTCCTGGGTTCCCGGCAGGTAGTCGGACCCCTCCGCGTCGACGTCCTCCCGGTCGTCCCCGGTCATGCCGTCCGATGCTGGCACGAAGGCGGCGTCCAGCGCCTCCTCCGACGCCGCCTGGGAGTACGTCGGCGCTCCGGCCGGGGTGTCGACGTCGGATTCGCTCGGGGCGAACGTGCCTGCTCCCGTGGCGGATTGGTGCGGCGCGGTCTGCCAAGTGGACGTCTCGGACGTCATTGGGCGCCTCCCGTCGTCGATTTCGTTCGGCCTCACGCCGATCGACCGCTCGACTCTATCAATGACGCGTCGACCGCAACGGCCGGGCGCACCCTCGGGCCTCCGACGTCACGCTCCCCGAGGCGACCGGACCCGGCACCCTCAGGCGCGTCACCGCGCGCGCGGGTGGGTCTGCGCGTAGACCTCGCGCAGGTGCTGCACGGTGATCAGCGTGTAGATCTGCGTGGTCGCCACCGAGGCGTGCCCGAGCAGCTCCTGGACCACCCGCACGTCGGCTCCCCCTTCGAGCATGTGCGTCGCGAAAGAGTGCCGCAGCGTATGCGGACTCACGGGGCTGGTCAGGCCGGCGCGGTCCGCGGCGCTCTGCAGCAGCGCCCACGCGCTCTGCCGGGAGAGCCGTCCGCCACGCTGGTTGAGGAAGACCGCCCCTTCGGCGCTCCCGGCGCTCTGGGTGACCAGCGCCGGGCGACCCCGCACGAGATAGGCGCCGATGGCCTTGCGCGCATACCCGCCGAGCGGCAAGATCCGCTCCTTGCCGGCCTTGCCGCGAAGTCGCACCGTACCGGCGTCGAGATCCAGTTCGTCGACGTTGAGGCCGACCGCTTCGCTGATCCTCGCGCCGCAGCCATAGAGCAGCTCCAGCAGCGCCCGGTCCCGCAGACCCACAGCGTTGTCGCCGGCGCCGGCCGCGGTCAACAGCGCCTCGACCTCTCCATGGCTGATCGCCTTGGGCAGACGTTGCACCGGCCTCGGCGGCTGCACGGCCGCCGCCGGGTCTTCGTCGGTCACGCCTTCGCCACGCAGGAAGCGGTGCAGACCCCGGACGGCGACCAGGGAGCGGGCCGCCGAGGACGCCGAGAGGGCCACGCGCCCGTCCTCGCCGCCGCGCAGGTGGGCCAGGAACGCGGTGACGTCCTCCTCCGTGACGGCCGTGACGTCGTCGATCCCCCGCCCGCGCAGGAACTCCACGTAGCGCCGGATGTCGCGCCCGTAGGACAGGAGCGTGTTGCGCGCTACGCCGCGCTCCACCCGCAGATGGTCAAGCCAGGCCCGTGAGGCGACGTCGAGCGAGGAGGTCGCGTTGCCCGGCGGGGCGGCGGCCTCGGGCTCCTGACCTACGGGAACTGATCGAACGTCCGACACACAAGGAATATGACATGTGTGCCGCGATGGCGTCGCGCTAGGGCCTCCACGGCGCGTCTCGCCGGAGGAGAAGTCCCGCGAAATCGCGACCCACGCGAGGCGAAAGCCCTGGGAGGGCGCGCCGCGACCGCACTGCGCCACCGCGACTGAAACCCATGAGTGCCAACCCCTTCCACCGGCGAAGCAGGTCCGTCGTGCCGGCGACGACCACGGAGCACCCCGTGGGGTTTGGCCGAGAGGCTGTGACGTAATTCACATTCAACTTCAGGTCCGGAAGATGGACCCGAGCCAGGCCGAAGAGGCCGCCACGGGCTCACGCAGGCGGACAGTGATCGATCCGCGGACGTAGGTCCGCCGACGGCGGGGCCCACGTGGCCGCGTCGGCCTCGATCTGCTCTCCGCTGCGGATGTCCTTCACGGAGGCGGCGTGCTCCGTCCCGTCCGCGTCGACGCGCGCGGGGAACCACACGTAGGGGATCCCGCGGCGATCCGCGAACCGGATCTGCTTTCCGAACTTGGCCGCCGCGGGCGCCACCTCGCAGGCGATCCCGCGGCGCCGCAGCGCCGCGGCCACGACCATCGCCTCCGGGCGGTCCTCCTCGGCGGCCAGGCTGACCAACACCGCCGACGGCGTCCGTCGCGTCGCCACGAGGTCCGGCAGCAACCTCGCCACCAGCCGCGAGACGCCGATCGAGATGCCCACCCCGGGATAGGTCGTGCGCCCGTCGGAGGCGAGCGCGTCGTACCGGCCGCCCGAGCACACCGATCCGTACGACTCCTGGCCGATCAGCTGGGTCTCGTAGACCGTGCCGGTGTAGTAGTCGAGGCCGCGGGCGACCTTCAGGTCGGCCACCATCAGGCCCGGCGCGTGCTCGGCCGCGGCGTCCACCACGGCGGCCAGTTCGGCCAGACCCTCCTCCAGCACGGGGTGCTCGACGCCCAGGGCGCGCACGGCGGCGACGAACGAGGAGTCCGCCGCGCTGATCGCCGCGAGATCGAGGCAGGCGCGGGCCTGCTCCGCCGTGCACCCAGCCGCGCGCAGCATCTCGTCCACCGCGTCGGCGCCGACCTTGTCGAGCTTGTCCACCACGCGCAGCACGCCCGCCAACTCCTCGGCCGCGATGCCGAGGCCGAGGTAGAAGCCCTCGGGGATCTTGCGGTTGTTCACCTGGATCCGGAAGGGCCCGACGGGCAGGCGGGCGAACGCGTCGGCGATCACCAGCGGGATCTCGACCTCGTAGTGGAACGGCAGCGTGCCCGCGTCGATGATGTCGATGTCCGCCTGGCAGAACTCCCGGAACCGGCCGTCCTGCGGCCGCTCGCCCCGCCACACCTTCTGGATCTGGTAGCGCCGGAACGGGAACGTCAGCTTGCCCGCGTTCTCCAGCACGTACCGCGCGAACGGCACGGTCAGGTCGAAGTGCAACCCCAGCTGGTCCTCGGCGTCCCCGCGCGCGTCAGAGCGGGCGGCCAGGCGAGAGACGGCGTAGATCTCCTTGTCGGCGTCGCCGCCCTTGCCGAGCAGGCGCTCCACGGGCTCCACGGCCCGGGTCTCGATCCCGACGAAGCCGTGCAGCTCGAACGTCTCGCGGACCACGTCGAGGACGTATTGCTCGATGATCCGCTGCTCGGGCAGCCACTCCGGGAACCCCGACAAGGGGGTAATCTTCGCGCTCATCGCGGGTCGTACGGCTCCTTCGGGCGGGTCTTTAGAGATTGTGCAGGAACGGGTTGGTGAGCCGTTCCCGCCCGATCGTGGTCGCGGGGCCGTGCCCCGGCAGGACCAGCGTGTCGTCGTGCTCGGCGAGCACCACGTCGCGCAGGGACGCGCGCATCTGCTCGTCGTCGCCGCCCGGCAGGTCGGTGCGCCCGATGCCGCCGGCAAAGAGGACGTCGCCCGCGATCAGGGTGCGGATCAGCCCCGAGTCGGCGGGCAGCGAGTCGGGTTGGCCCTCCAGGCGGAACATCACGGACCCCTCGGTGTGCCCGGGCGCGTGCTCCACCCGCATCGTC
>CAKUSI010000250.1 GCA_934678955.1 uncultured Austwickia sp.
CGTACCGTTCCCGCCCACGGGCGGCACGTGGCGTGGCGGACCTGCGCCGACGCGTACCGTTCCCGCCCACGGGCGGCCAGTGGCGCGGCGGACCTGCGCCGACGCGTACCGTTCCCGCCCACGGGCGGCGGCGGGGAGCGTCGCGGGGGAAGGTTCCGGCCGTCATGCGTACGATGAGGCGCCCGGGACGTGAACCGCACCCTGCCAGGAGGAACCGCCCGTGAGCCCGCATCCCACCATCGACCTGCTCCCCGACGCGGCCCGTATCGTCACCGCGATGGCGAACGGGGTCCTGCCCGAGCAGTGGGACAACGCCACGCCGTGCGAGGCGTGGTCCGTGCGCGACGTACTCAACCACCTGGTCAACGAACACCTGTGGGCGCCAGAACTGCTCGCGGGCAAGACCCTGGAGGATGTCGGGGACCGTTTCGACGGCGACCTGCTCGGTGATGACCCGGCGGGAGCATGGCGCAAAGCCGCCAGCGCCTCGATGATCGCGTGGGCGCAGGCCGACCCGCAGGGCAGCGTGCACTCGTCGATGGGGCCGCTGCCTGTGGAGGAGTACGCCCATCAGATGTTGCTCGACCTGACCGTGCACGGCTGGGACATCGCCAAGGGCGCGGGGATCCCGTTCACCCCGATCCCGCCGGCGGTCGACGACGCGCTCACGTACGCCACGCCGCGCGTCGCCCTCTACGCCGAGACAAACCTGTTCGCGGCGCCGGTCCCGTACGACGGCGACCACCCCATCGAGGCCCTCGTCGCCCTCCTGGGCCGCGACCCGTCCTGGCGACCCGAGGTCGACGGCGCGCCGCACTAGGCTGAGCGCCATGCACCTGGCCACCACCGACGCCGCCAACGAGCTGCTCGACGCCGACCCGCTCGCCCTGCTCCTCGGCATGATGCTCGACCAGCAGGTGACGATGGAGAAGGCCTTCACCTCCCCGGCGGTCCTCGCCGAGCGCATGGGCGTGACGCGGCTGGACGCGGCGCAGATCGCCGCCGTCGACCCCGGGCAGATGGAGGAATGGTTCCGCACGCCCCCGGCGCTGCACCGCTACCCGGGCTCCATGGCCGGGCGCGCGCAGGCGCTGTGCGCGTTGCTCGTGGAGAAGTACGGCGGCGACGCGGCGGCGGTCTGGGACACCGACGACGCTGCCGAGCTCTTCAGGAGGCTGCGGGAGCTTCCCGGTTTCGGAGAGCAGAAGGCGCGGATCTTCCTCGCCCTGCTCGGCAAGCAGCGCGGGATCACGCCGGCCGGCTGGCAGGAGGCCGCGGGGGAGTACGGGAAGCCGGGCTTCCGTTCTGTCGCTGACATCGTGGACGCCGAGTCCCTGGCGAAGGTCCGCGCGCACAAGCAGCAGATGAAGGCGGAAGCGAAGGCGGCCAAGGCAGCCAAGACCGCCAGCGCCGGCAAACCGGCCGAAGCGTCGGGCGACGGCCGGGGCTGACGCGTGCTCTACCAGACCCACGCGATCGTCGACCTCGACGCGATCGTGGCCAACCTGCGCGCGGTCCGCGCCAGGGTCGGTCGGCACCCCCAGATCCTCTTCGCGGTCAAGGCGGACGGCTACGGGCACGGGGCGCTCGCCGTCGCCCGCGCCGCGATCGGCGCAGGCGCCGCCGACTCATTGGGGGTGGCCACGATCCCCGAGGGGCTGGAGCTGCGGGAGGCCGGCATCGAGGCGCCGATCCTCAAGCTGTCGCCCGCGTTCGGCCCCGCGTTCGGTGGCGAGATGGAGGCGGCCGCGACGGCGGGCATCGCCCTCGCGGTCTGCAGTAGCACCGAGATCGACGCATTTCAGCACGTGTGCGCACGGCTCGGGCGCACGGGCCGCGTCCACCTGAAGGTCGACACGGGGATGGGGCGCGTCGGCTGCCTCCCGGAGGAGGCGACTCCCCTCGCGGCGCGGATCGAGCGCGACTGCGCCGACCTCGCCCTCGACGGGCTGATGACGCACCTCCCGTCCAGTGATGAGCCGGCCCAGGACGCCTACACCATCGATCAGATCCGCCGTTTCGTCGCGACCCGCGCCCAGGTGGAGGAGGCGGTCGGCCGGCGGCTGCTCGCCCACTGTGCCAACTCGGGCGCGATTCTCGCGCACCCGGAATCCTGGCTGGACATGGTGCGCCCCGGGATCATGGCGTACGGCAGCTATCCCGACCCGGCCGTTGTGCGCACCGTCCCCCTGCGACCGGGACTCTCCTGGGTCACGCGGGTCTCCTTCGTCAAGACCGTCAGGGCTGGCGCCTCGGTGAGTTACGGGAGGACCTGGGTCGCCGAGCGCGACACGGTGATCGCGACGGTGCCGGTCGGCTACGGCGACGGCTACGACCGGCATCTGTCCAACGCCGGGGAGGTGCTGCTGCGCGGCCGGCGCGTCCCGGTCGTGGGGCGGGTCTGCATGGACCAGATGATGGTGGACGCCGGCCCCGGGGCAGAGGTCGACGTGGGGGACCGGGTCGTGCTCATCGGTTCGGACGGGGAGGAGCAGATCCTGGCCGCCGACCTTGCCGCCGCGGTGGGCACGATCCCCTATGAGGTCACCTGTCGCATCACGGCCCGCGTGCCGCGCGTCCTGTCGTGACCGTGAAACGCCATCGACTTGCCAGTGCGCGCCACCCCGGCATGATGCGGAGCACGCCGCAACCTGAGCCATTGTGATCAAGATCATATGAGCACCTGGCGTCCACCTGATCGTTACATCACCGTGATTGACCAGCAAGGATGCCGCGCACTTCGGACGCCTGACCGATGAGGCACAACGTAATTCACTCGCCAGTAGGCGCCACGTGAGATGGACAGACGTTCAAGACAGTGGTTAGCGTGGGCGACTGGACCCCTCCTGGACTCTCGGAGGTGCGGTCCGTTGTGAACTAAGGGGGCACCTTGAAGAGCATCGTCACGCACGGGGAGAGCGGCAGCGCCGAAGCGGCCCATCAACAGCCGGGGGAACGGCTCTCGAAGCCCCCGGCTGACCCGATGCACAGAGGAGCGACGGCAGGCCTGATCGACCAGGGGGAAACTCACCTCCAGACAGGCCGTGGACTGAGCCCGGTCGGGGGATCCGGAGTACGGCCGCCTCTGCAGCGGCGGATGCACCACTTCTTCGAGGCGACGGTGGATCGTCGTCCCGACGCCGTCGCCCTCGAGTGGGAGGGTGGCCGAGCCACGTACGCGCAACTCGACGTGGACGCCAACCGCCTCGCGAACCATCTGCTCGAGCACTATGTCGAGGTCGGTGCCCGCATCGGCATCCTCGTGCCCCGCTCACACGAGATGTATGTGGCCCTGCTGGGCGTCCAGAAGGCCGGCGCGTCGTTCGTCCCCATCGACCCGTCGTCCCCGGCGGACCGCGTCGAGTACTTCGCCGAGGACTCCGGCCTCGACGTGCTGATCACGACGTCCGAGTTCACGGAGGTGGTGGCCGGCGTCGAGGCGCCTGTCCTGCACCTGGACCGCGCCCGCGACCAGATCGCGGCGTCCGCGCCGGGGCGTCCCGAGTTGCCGCTGGACGGCGACCCCACCGCATACGTCATTTACACCTCCGGCTCCAGCGGCCGCCCCAAGGGCGTCGACGTGGGCCAGGCCTCGATCTGCAACTTCCTGCACGTCATCACCGAGATGTACGACGTGCGTCCCGCCGACCGCGTCTACCAGGGGATGACGATCTCCTTCGACTTCGCGATCGAGGAGGTCTGGCCGACGTGGGCCGTCGGTGCGACGCTCGTCGCGGGGCCTACGGACGGACGCCGGGTGGGCGCCGGGCTGACCACGTTCCTGGAGGAGCGTGCGATCACGCTGCTCTACTGCGTGCCGACCGTCCTGTCGACGGTCGAACGCACGATCCCCTCGATCCGCGCCCTCATGGTCGGCGGCGAAGCCTGCCCGTCCGAGCTGGTGGAACGATGGGCGCCCGGTCGGCGCATGCTCAACACGTACGGCCCGACCGAGGCGACGGTGACCTGCACCGTCGGCATCCTCGAGCCCGGCCGCCCCGTCACGATCGGCATCGCCGTCCCCACCTACACCGCGATCATCCTCGACGAGCACCGGCAACCCGTGCCCGACGGAGAGGACGGCGAGCTGTGCATCGGCGGCATCGGCGTCGCGAACGGCTACCTGAACCGCCCCGACCTCACGGCCGACCGCTTCATCACCCATCCGACGGATCCCTCCCAGGGCCGCATCTACCGCACGGGTGACCTGGCGCGCATCCAGGAGGACGGCGAGATCGTCTATCTCGGCCGCGCGGACGCCGAGGTCAAGATCCGCGGTCACCGCGTCGATCTCGGCGAGATCGAGAGCGTCATGATGCGCGAGAGCGACGTGCACACCGCCGCGGTGAAGCACCTGACCTCTCCTGACACCGGCGACGAGCTCGCCGGTTACCTCGTGCCCAACGCGGGCGTGAACCGTGAAGACGCCGCGCGGCTCGCGCGGCTGCACGACCAGCTCCGCGAGACCCTGCCGCCCTACATGGTGCCGTCCTACCTGCAGTGGGTGGACGAGCTGCCGATGCTGCCCAGCGGCAAGGTGGACCGCAAGACGCTGCCCGACCCGACCACGCCGCGGCTGATCGGCGGTTCCGGCGACATCGTGCCGGCCCAGACCCCGATGGAGGAATGGGTCCGCGCAGTGTGGGCCGAGATCTTCAAGATCGACCCGGATCAGCTGTCGGTCGAGGCCGACTTCTTCGCCGACCTCGCGGGCCACTCGCTGTCCGCGGCGACGGTGACGTCCCGGCTGCGCCAGGACCGCCGCGGCGCGCCGATGTCCGTGCTGGACCTCTATGCCAACCCGACGGTGCGGGGGCTCGCCCAGCACCTCGACCTCGCGGGCCTTTCCGCCGATGAAGCCGGGGAACAGCCCGCCGTCCGCGAGGCGGCGCCGCGCGCGCCGGGATGGCGGATCGCAGCCTTCGCCCTCGCCCAGGTCCTCTCGATCTTCGTGATGATCGCCCTGACGACGGCGCCGATCGCGCTCATCTACTGGTGGCACGAGGGCGTGCCGTCCATGGCGATGTTGCAGCAGATCGTCCTCGCCTTCCCGATCGCCTACCTGGCGGAACGCTGGTTGCTGCCCGTGGTCATCGCCCGCGTGTTCGGCTGGCGGCTGGCCGAGGGGGAGTACCCGCTGTACGGGTTCACCCACTTCCGGGTCTGGCTGGTGGGCAAGGCCATGACGTTGTCGCCGATGGTCAACCTGGCCGGTTCCGCGTACGCCGCGCCCTACCTGCGCCTCGCCGGCGCCAAGATCGGCCACGGGTGCCACCTCGGCTCGGAGCTGGTCCCCCTGCCCGGCATGGTCGACATGGCCGACCACGCGACGGTCGGCTACGCCACCCACGTGCAGGGTTTCGAGATCACCGACGGGCGTCTGCGGATCGGGCGGGTTCGCCTGGGCGACACGGCGACCGTGGGCGCCAACTGCGTCCTGGTCGGCCCCTGCGAGGTCGGCGAGCGGGCGGTGCTGCGCGAGCAGTCCTCGCTTCTGCCCGACCAGGTCATCCCGGCCGGCGAGGCCTGGCGGGGCTCGCCCGTGCGCAAGCTCCCGGCGGTCGACGACCCGATCATCGAGATCATGGCCGAGTGCGACCACGCGCCGCACGAGTGGTCGCCCGAGCTGAAACGCCGGTTCACCTGGGGCCTGGTGGCCCTGGAGTTCGCCCCGCTCGCGGCGATGCTGCCCGTCGTGGTCCTGGTCTGGTGGGTCATGCTGACGTTCAACGCGACGGCGGCGCTGGTCGCGACGGCGTTCACCGGGCCGTTGTTCGTGGGGGCGTCGTGCCTCCTCATCCTGGCGCTGCGCAGGTTCGGCCTCCCGCGCACCCCGGTGGGCATCCACCACCTGCGCAGCCAGCTCGGCGTGGAGAAGTGGTTCGCCGAC
>CAKUSI010000251.1 GCA_934678955.1 uncultured Austwickia sp.
GGTGATCCGAGGCTTCGCCGGCGGCCTAAAAGGCTGACCCCTCACAACTGAACACAGCCAGAACTCAACACCCAAGAGAGAAGGACAAGCACACATGCGCACTCGAACACCCCTCCTCGGCCTCGCGCTCGTTGCAGCGAGCTCGATCGGTCTCGTCAGCTGCAGCGCGGAGGCGCCGACCACCTCCGACGGGTCCGGTACCCTCACGATCACCGCGTTCGACGGTCAGAAGCCCGGCCTGGACCCGGTGGTCGCGGCTTTCGAGGATGAGTACCCGGAGATCGACGTCCGGACCGACTACGTCAAGGTCGAGGATGCCGCCGTCACGCGAACGCAACTGACCTCCGGCACGGCGAGCGATGTCTTGTTCGTCCAGCCTGGCAACGGAACCGCGGTGGCGATCCAGAATCTCGTGCCCGGAGGGTTCCTCGAGGACCTGTCCGAGCGGCCATTCGCGGCAGACGTCCCCGACACCTTCGACGTGGTCACAAGCGTGGACGGCAAGCTCTACTTCCTCCCGGTCGGTCTGGACGGCATCGTCGCCATCTACAACAAGGCGGCCTTCGCCGAGCTCGGCGTTGACCTTCCCGAGACCATCGACGACGTGTTCGCCTTCTGTGCGGCGGCGAAGGAGAAGGGGAAGGTCGCCTTCGCGCTCGGCGCACAGACCCCGTGGGTCAACCTCCTCGCGACCTACGCGTTCACGGCGACTCTCGTGTTCGGCGAGAACCCCGAGTTCGACGACCAGATGGCCGCAGGAGAAGCGACGTTCGCCGATTCACGGTGGCACGACTCGCTCCAGCTGGTGCTCGACATGCAGGAGGCCGGATGCTACTCGGCGGATCCTCTCGGAACCCCCTTCGAGAGCACGCTCGCAGCCGTCGGCACCGGTGAGGCGATCGCGACGGTACAGGTGACGCCCGTCATGCCGGCCTTCAAGGGGGCAGCACCGGAAGGAACCGAGTTCGGCGCCTTCGCCCTGCCCGCGACAAACAACGCCGAGGACACGTGGGTTCCGCTGTCCCTGGTCGGCGGCTATGCGGTGAATGCGGCTGCGGAGAACCCCGTCGCCGCGCGCATGTTCCTCGACTTCTTGGCGCAGCCCGAGGTCTACACCGGCTACCTCACCACGCAGGGCTCCTTCTCGCCCCTGCCGATCGAAGGATTCGAGCCTCCCGCCGAGATCGCATTCCTGGCCGACTTCATCGCGGAGGGCCGGACCTACCCGTGGATGGATCAGCTGTGGCCGAACGCCCAGGTGCAGCCCGCCTTGATCGACGGAACGCAAGGCCTGCTCGGAGGAAACGGGTCCATCGATGACGTCCTCAGCCAGATGGATGTCGCCTACACAACCGGCTGAACCCACGAGGACGCGCCCCCGGATCATCCGGGGGCGCGTCATCTCAGCCGACGTTCGAGTAGAAACTCGCGTCGAGGTACCGCGGGACTTCGACCCCGTAGCCCGCGAGTTCTTGGAAGGCCGCCTCGAGCGCGGGGATATGGATCTGGTTTGCGTTTCGGGCGGTGCGCAGGAACGGGAACCCGCCCGAGAGGTCGGGCCGGAACTCCTCCCGCATCCGCGCCATCGCCTCACGGTCATTCCCGGTCAGTTCAGACTCCGCGTCGGCTGCGGCAACCTGCACGAGCCGGTCGAAGATCGAGAAGGTGTGCTCGGCGAAATGAAGCGCCCCCGCGAGGTACAGCCCACGCTGGTTCGGCACCAGCGTGCCGAGCACCGCCTGCGGATGCCCCTCGCGGTAGTCCAGAACGCCTGCGGGCAGCCAAGGCACGACGGCCTTGTAACCCGTCGCGAAGACGATCACATCGACGTCTACGCTCGAGTCGTCGTCGAAGCGGACTGTCGGGCCGTCGATGCTGCGGACATCGGGGCGGTGCTCGAGCAATCCGTGCGCCAGGCAATGCAGCACCTGGTTGTTCAGGATCGGGTGCGACGCTCCGAACGGGTGGTCCGGCGCCGGGAGTCCGTAGGCCGTGAGGTCGCCAACCGCCTCGAAAACGGCCTGCGCCCGCCCCGCGGCATCGAGTCCGTGAAGACGCGACCCGGTCCCGAAGTCGATGTGGCCTGCAATGACATCCGGCACCGCAGCCCCGAACATCAGCTTGGGAAGGAACCAGTACCCGCGACGGGTCGACAAGTACGCCGTGGACCCGTGGAAGGCCGCGTCGACGACGATGTCGACTCCACTGTTGCCAGCACCCACCACGAGGACCCGTTTCCCCGAGAACTCGCTCGTCTCGGAGTACTCGGAGCTGTGGATCGCCCGGCCCGTGAACGTTTCGAGGCCGGGGATGTCCGGGACGAATCCCTGCCACTGCGCGCCGCTCGCGACGACGACGCCACGGTAATCTCGCGAGTCGCCCGAGCCGAGCTCGACACGCCAGACCGGTTCGTCCGGCGAGCCCATGGGCTCGGCCCGCACAACCTCGGCTCCCAGTCGCGCGCGGTGATCGAGGCCATAGGCGCGCGCGAAGGACTGCACATAGTCCCGGATCTGATCCCAGCGAGGGTAGAGCGGGTACGAGCGGGGCATCGGGTAGCCGATGAACCCGCCGTAGTCGCGGCTGCTGATGAAGTTGCAGCTGCGGTACATCGGCGACCCAGGCTGCTCCATGTTCCAGATGCCACCGAGGGCGCTGTGACGCTCCAGGATCTCGACTTCGATCCCGCGACGCAGGAACGCTCGCGCAGCCACAAGGCCGGCAGGCCCGCCACCCACGATCGCGAAAGTCGTGGGCCGTTTTCCCGTTGCGTTGGTCATGGTCTCCTCCCCGCCGCGGCGAGGTGCCCCGGCATCCCTCGACGATACGTAAGTGGGCATGGGCAGATGGATCCTGTCTGGACAACCTGGATGCCAGTTCAGGACAAGCCGAGGGAGGTGTCAGCCCGATGACGAGCATGACCACGTTCAGCACCATTCCCTACGCCCCAGCCGAGCGGGTGGAGGTGTGGACCGAGCATGTGAAGGCGACGCTGTTCGATGTGTTGATCACCGACTTTCACCCCCTTGGACTTGAGATCGAGGTGCTCGATCGCTGTGTGGGAGGCATGCAAGCCATGCTCTTCCGGGGGAACGAGCACTCCCTCGAACGGGGGCCCGAGCGGGTGGCACGTGCCCGAAGCCAGTCGGTCTTTGTCTCGATCCTGCTGGCAGGCGGCGCGGTGTACTACCAGCCGGGAGCGATCCACACGTTGCAGGCGGGAGACGCTCTTGTCTACGACCCCGACATGCCGTACCTCCTGGCGTTCCAGCCGATGACATCTCAGCTGTTCCTCCGCCTGTCCACCGACGAATTCGAGGCGCGTCTCGGGCGCCGAACGCCTGTCAGAGCCGAGAAGGTCACGCGCGGGAGCGTCATCGACATCAACGAGATCCGCCGGATCGGTGGTGACCTACTGCGGGCGAGCGCATCGGAGCTTCTGCTGCACGCCGATTTGGATGCGATAGTGCGGGCTGTCTGCATTCCTGCCAACGACAACCGCGCCCGCCTCTACGCCGACGCTGTGGCCTTCATCCAGAGCAATGCAGCGGATTCGTCCGTCACGGCGGACGTCATCGCCCGCTATGTGCACTCCTCACTACGCAACCTCAACCGGGTCTTCGCGGAGCACAGCGACACGGTCTCACGCCAACTGACGCGGACCCGGGTGCTTGCTGCATCCGCGCTGCTGGCCTCGGGCAGCACTATGCAGCAGGCAGCCGCTGACAGCGGATTCGGCTCGGTCGTCACATTGCGCCGCAACCTCCGGAGGTCGAGGCCGGGAACCGATGTCGCAATGCTCGGCGACCACGGAGGTGCTTCGTCATCGGCGCTCCCCGAGGGACGGATTGATTAGCAGGCAGCGACGAACTGTGCCGACACGTTCGGTCGTCACCGCGTCGAACTACCGCGCCGCGGCAACGATCTCGACAACAGCGAGCACTATCCGTGTCATCCGCCCGCGACGGATCGCGGGCACCGCGGCGGATCGCGTTGCACTCACCGCCCGGCCATCTCCTCGAAGGCTCCGATCCAGACCCAGCACTGCATCCGCGTGCTGCCGACGTGGAAGAGGATGCCGACGGCATCCGGGGTCCAGCGGGCGACGACCGCGTCGACGCGCCCACCCCCGCTACACCCTCAACTGCGAAGAGCCCGAATGACGAGCATCGAGCGCGACACGAACATGCAGCATCGGCTTGAGTTCAACAAGCCTTACAAGGGCATCCGCGTTCTCATGGGCGAGGCGCGCGACCAGTTGCCCCAGGTGGACTGGACCATACCGGCGATCACCTGGCTCGACTACACGGACATGCTGACGAAGGACATCCTGCGCGACCTCGACTACGTGGTGCGGTCAAGCGTGCCTGGCAGCATCGTGATTGTCACCGTGAATGGTGCGGCCACCTTCCCCCTGTCGAGCCGGCTCGACAATCTTCGCGAGAAGCTTGGCGACCTGATCGGCGATGGCCTAGACGCCAGCAGCATGAATGGCTGGGGACCCGCGCAGGTGGAACGGAGCGTGCTGCAAGCCACCGCTCACTCGGTGAGCCGCGGCGCCCACGGTCGGCCATTTCGTCAACTCTTCAACTTCCACTATGCGGACGACGCCAAGATGCTCACCTGGGGAGGGATTATCACCAGTACGAACCTGGACCGCACGATCGATGCCTGTCGATTCGACGACCTCGACTTCGTTCGCACAGGAAGCGAGGCATTTGAGATCAACGTCCCGGTACTGACTGAGCGTGAGATCACCTACCTCGAAACCGAACTTGTCGGCGCTACCACAGGAGTCCTGCCCCAGATCAAGGGCGTCCAAGGAAAGGACATCAAGGCATTCGCTCAGGTCTATCGCTGGAGGGTCGGCACGCGCTAAAGCCACCGGCCAATCCGCGTGGCTCGTTCCGGACGGAGTTCCGGCCGCTCTGATCTGGCCTCATTCAAGGCGCGGGCTTGGTGGAGGGCCACACGGGCGCGCGCAGCGTCGATCTTCTGGGCGGCCGACTCGGGTGGGGCACCGAGGGCTCCTTCGCCGGTGACGCGGTAGCGGTCGCGGTAGGCCGCGACCACGCGGGCGGCCTTGCGCCAGGTCGCGGCTCGTCGCCGATCAGTGGGCGCTGCTCCAAGAGCGTTCGTCCACGGTGTGCTCTCCGTGAGCGCGGCTTCGAGCACAGCGTCGGCGCGTGCCTCGATCAGTTCCTCTCGATCATTGAGAGCTGCTCGCATCTCGGCGTCGATGACTCCGTGCGCCTGTGGAAGGAGGCCGGCGACAAGTCGCGTTGGCTTGCGAGTCCGCCCTGATCCCGCGGGACGTGCAGTCGCACGCTCGACCCGGTAGTGGAGGACGGCGGCGATGTCGTCAGCGTCGCTGAATCCGCGCGCTGCGACGAGGCGCGGGAGGAGCGCATCGACATTGTGATGGTTGGCTTCGGCACGGCGGAGTTCAGCCGCGAGCGGGCCGAACGCATCGGACTCGACGGCGCTCTCGGCCTGTTCCGCGGTAAGCCCGGAGCCGCGGACGAGAGCGGCCCAACGGTCGTGCTGGGCAGCGGCGACGATGGTCTCGTACTCGGCGGCGAGCTGGGCGATCGAGCCCCACTGCTCCTGCTCGGCCACGATGGTCTCGTGCGCCGAGAGCTCGGCCCCACTGTGCTGCAGAACGCCGTAGAGCACGCTCCGCGCAGTGGCATGCGGATCGTCGCCAGGGTGCGGCTGCGCATGATCGTCGGTGCGGTCAAGCGTCACGTAGGCGTGGTTCGAGTGCCGTCCTCGGGTCATCGCGACGTAGAAGGTCTCCCTCGTCGAGGTCGGTTCGACCAGCACGTGCGCGGTGTCGGTCGTGACGCCCTGGGCACGGTAGGCGGTGACCGCGT
>CAKUSI010000252.1 GCA_934678955.1 uncultured Austwickia sp.
ATCATCCCAAGCCAGCGGGCACTTTTCACGCTCCCAACCCCGTGTCACCAAACTCCGCGTGAAACGCCGAGGTTAGTCTTCGCTATCACATGTGCCAATGAAGCAAGGCGGTCCTTCGCAATCAGTCGGCAAGCGTGTCATCAACCTCTCATCGGCAGTTGAGCCAGATCACGACCCTCGACGCCGACGCCCGACTCTGGGCAGTTGAGTAACCACACGCCCGTCGGCAGATCCGCGCATGGTGGGACATCCCGTCCTTGACGTGGCCGGCGCGGACACCGACGATGGCACCCTCGCGAGACCGGTGGAGGGCGATGGGATGAAGTACGCGCTCATGTACCGGCTCGGCCTGACCCCATGGGAGCACTACGCCGAGGTGGCGCAGGCAAGCATTGCCGAGAAGCTCACGCGCGAGAGCGCCGACCGCTCCAATCGTCCCCTGGGTCGCGCCCTCGACGTGGGCTGTGGACGCGGCGTCCACAGCGCCGCACTCGCCCGCATGGGATGGGACGTGGTGGGAATCGACATGGTTCCCCGCGCAGTCGAGGCGGCCAACCGCACGGGCCTCCAGGGTGTGCGGTTCGAAGTGGCAGACGCGACAAAGCTGCCGCAGGCAGGGTTGGGACACTTCGACTTCTTCCTCGATGTCGGTTGCTATCAAAGTCTGGACGCCATCGGCCGTGGGGGCATGGGCGAGGGCGTGACCGCCCTGGCCAACCCCGGCGCGACCTTGCTCATGCTGGCCCTTGGACCCACCTCCTTCCATCGCTTGACGGAGGGTGTTACCCACGACCAGGTCGTGAGCGGGTTCCCGAACTGGCGACTGCTCTCCAGCGAGCCCGCTGACAGTCGCGGCCTCGGGTGGCCGCTGAACCGCTCCCACCCCACCTGGTACCGATTCCAGCTGTCGTGACTGCAGGCTCAGCAGTGTCACGCGAAGGCGTGACTGCCGTGAGGAACCGACCCGGCCCGGGACGACCCGACGCGCACCTTTCGCACCGTCGCGCACCGTCGGAACATGCGCGAAGGAATGAAAGGTGCGCGTCAACCCTGACGCCCCTGACAGGGCCGTCCCGGCCCCCCCTCGACCACGCAGTGCCCGGCGCCGTGGCACCGGCAGCCTCCGCTGCGGCGGCAGACCCGCCCACCTGCTCGAACTCGCCACCCAGACCCCCGCGCCAGGTACTCCCTCCTCCCGGCCTGCAGGTCTTGTGAGCAGCGGCGAACAGACTCAACGTGCCCGGGCGCGCTGGACGCCGAGTGTCCTGTCCGCAAGGGGACGGGCTGGGCCGCGTGATGGCATGTTCGTGAACGGTGGGGCCCTCCCAAAGTTGCGGCGATCGAGTAGCCGGTCGCGTCCGACATCATCGACAAGACGTTGCTCACAACCCGACTCCTCAGCTTTCGGCTGGGTCGGTGCTGGCCCGGGCGGAGCCCAGTAGCGCCGGCCGCCGGGCCAGAGAGTTCCACACCTCGGCCTGAGTGGTCCCACAGGCGGCGATGTAACCGTCGGGACGGACCAGAGCGACTGAGGGAGCCTCGGAGTCGTCGGAGACCTCCACGACCGGCAGATCGCCCCAGCGCCCTCCGGACGCTGGCTCGCGGACGACCCAGGTGTAGCGGTGTGGGTCCAGCCGTGAGAGCACCCGGCCGCCGGCGCTGGTGGCCGTATTCCCGACCCGGGCGCCGGCTGTCCTGCAGCCCGGCACGACGAGTGGGCTATCCGAGTAGGTGACCTCGAGCCCTGCGAGGGGGCGGCCCAGGACAAGGCGGAGACGTCTTCTCCGCAGCACCCGCGGCCCGAGCGCGCCCACGATGCGACGGGCGACGCCGGCGCGGCCGGTGATCAGGGACGTCGCTCGCCGGACTCCGCCCACCATGGCATGCGCCACCTGGCCCCGCTCGGTCGCATAGCTCTCCAGGAGGCCCTCGCGCACGTCGGGAGGGAGGCGGTCGGCGATCGCCAGCTTCCACACCAGGTTGTGCGCGTCCTGCACTCCGGTGTTGAGGCCCTGCCCACCGACGGGACTGTGAACATGGGCGGCGTCCCCGGCGAGGAACACCCGTCCGCGGCGATGGACATCCGAGACGCCGTGGCTCAGCGCGAACCGCGAGGTCCAGCCGACGTTGCTGGCGCCGAACTCGAGGGACGTCCGCGCGCGGATCAGGTTGTCCAGGTACTCCGCATTGATCGCCGGCCCGGATGCGGCGGACTGGCCCGGGACATGGGCGATGATGCGCCACCGATCGTGTTGGGGCATGGGAACGACGATCAGCAGCCCGTCCGGGTGCAGGTACAGGTGGCCCTCGTCCTGGGGGAGCGTCGACGTCGTGTCTGCGTCGGCCAGGATGAATGTTGCGCCGGCGTCCACCCGCTTGAGCCGGCCCCGGATGGCGTCCCGGACCGTACTGCGGCCCCCGTCGGAACCCAGGAGCCACCTGGCCCGGACGTGAGCCTGCGCCGCGCTCGGGCCACGCAGGTCGGCTACGACCGCGTCCCCCTCGTCGACGAGTCCGACAAAAGTCGTCCCCCACTCGACGTGGACGCCCCGCTCCGTGAGCGCGGCCTCCAGCACCTGTTCGGTCTCGTATTGCGGCGCCGTGAGCCAGTGGGGATGGTCGGTGTCGCCCCAGTCGAGGTCGAGCAGGTCGACCCGGCCGCGCGCGCCCAGCGGGCCCTGCAGGTTGAGGGCCGTGAATCGGACGCCGCGGCGCGACACCTCCTCGGCCACGCCGAGATCCTCGAACACCTCCATCGTGCGGGCGTGGACCACCAGCGCCTTGGAGTGCTGGCTGCGGCTGTCTCTCCTGTCGACGATGCGCACGGTCATGCCGCGTCGCCGGGCCTCCAGCGCCGCCGTGAGACCGGTCGGTCCCGCGCCGATCACCAACAGATCGACGTCATGTGAGTTCCGAGGGACCATGACACCTCCAAATGAGACCATGAAGTCTCATTTTACTCAGGCGATCAAACCGGCGAGACATACTCGTCTCATGTATGAGCTGTTGTATCGCTGGGGCCTGACGCCGTGGGTGGCTGCGGGGCGCGCCCAGTCTGCTCTGGTGGAGCGCCTGCTGGACCGCGAGGAGGCTTGGCATGGCTCCACCGTGGGCCGGACCCTGGTGGATCTAGGCTGTGGGACCGGTGAGCACAGCCTCGCGGCGGCGAAGCGGGGCTGGGCGGTGGTGGGGCTGGACGCTTCGGCGGCGGCGATC
Organism: uncultured Austwickia sp.; assembly: GCA_934678955.1. Next base: position 3,217 of record CAKUSI010000252.1, read on the forward strand.
GACAAGGCTCGCCGGGCGGCGGATGGTGCGGGCCTCGCTGTCCGGTTCGTGGTGGGGGATGTGCGCCGGCTGTGGGAGGTCCCTGGGCTCGAGCCTGGCGTGTCGGTCTTCGTTGATGTGGGCTGCTACCACGGACTTCGCGCTGCCGGGCGGCGGATGGTCGCCGAGGGCGTGGGCCGGCTGGCGGCGTCCCGTTCCTCGGTGCTCGTGGTTGGCCTGGATCGGCGTCCGGGCTTGGCGGGGGTGGGCGTGACGGCCGAGGGCCTGGGGGCGGACTTCCCCGATTGGCAGGTCGAGCCGGGCCAGGTGTTCGCGCTTGGCGGCGCGGGCCCTCTGGGACGCGCCCGTTTCCGGGTGTTCCGACTGGCCAGGGAGGCATGATGCCGGACAGGGGGGGTGCGCGGAGCGATGCGCAGCGCAACCGTGAGGCAATCCTGCGGGCGGCGGCCGAGGTTCTGGCCGAGGATCCGGCGGCGAGCATGGACGATGTCGCCGCCCGTGCCGGCGTGGGGCGCGCCACCATGTACCGCCACGTGACCGGGCGGGCCGATTTGCTGCACCAACTGGCTTCCTGGGCGCTGGCGTCCGCCACTCGGGCCGTCGATGAGGCCCGCATCGACGACGGCCCCGCGGACGCCGCCCTGCGGCGGGTCCTCGATGGGTTGGCCGTCGAGAGCGTCGGGTTCCGGGCTCTGGTCGTGCTGGGCGTTCCCCGGGATCCGGAGTTCGAACCGGGCCGAGATGCCGTGCTTGCTCCAGTCGTCGCACTCATCGCTCGGGGCAGGGACTCCGGCACGTTCCGGGGTGACCTGGATCCGGCGTGGGCGACGACGGCGCTGGTGACACTGCTGCAGGCCGCCGTCGCGCAGGGGCGCTCCGACCCGGCCCGGCTGGTGTGGCACACGCTGGTGGAGGGGTGGCGGCCGATGATGACGAGGTCTGACGCACGACTAGAATGAGACAAACAAGTCTCATTTAGAGGTGTCATGGTCTCTCAGAACGCGCCAGAACTCGCCCTGCACGCCGTCGCCGCCGACGCTGCAGTCCTTGCCGGACCGGCGGCGTCCAAGCCAGTTGACCGGCGTCGGATGTGGCGGCGCCAGCGGGTCGCGGGTCTCGTGGGGCTCGGTGTGGCGGCGTGCCTGGGCAGTGTCGCGCTCGTCCTCGCGATCCAGGAGGCGACGCCTTTCGTTGGCAGGGTCGGGGCGCTTACCGCCTTGTCGTCAGTGGCCGCGGTGGTGGGCACGTCCCTGATGCTGTTCCTTCTGCTGCTGGTCACCCGGTGGCCGGTGCTGGAGCGGGCGTTTGGCCAAGATCGCCTCGTGGCCTGGCACAAGAAGGTCGCGCCCTGGTCGATCTGGCTGATAGTCGCCCACGTGCTGCTGATCGTCACCGCGAACGCGATGGAGGCCAACGCGGCCTGGCTTGCCGGCATCAGTCTCGTCGTGGGGAAGTACCCGGGCATCGTGCCTGCGATCGCCGGCCTGCTGGCGATGGTGGCCGCCGGCCTCACCTCGTGGCGACGGCTCCGCGGGCGGCTGCGGCACGAGACGTGGTGGACCGTGCACCTGTTCACCTACCTGGGGGTCGTCCTGGCCTTCTTCCACCAGGTCGTTGCCGGGGACACGTTCTCGAAGGGAGCCTCCCGGACGTTCTGGGTCGCGCTGTATGCCCTCGTCCTGGGGCTCATCGTGTGGAACCGCCTGCTGGTCCCGGCCGTCCGCTCGGCCCGCCACCGCCTGGTCGTCACCGACGTCGTGCGCGAGTCCGATGACGTGGTCTCGGTGTGGATGACCGGCCGAAACCTCGCACGTCTGCGGCTGCAGCCGGGACAGTTCCTCAACTTACGGTTCCGGCACCGCGGGCTCGCCTACGAGGCGCACCCTTTCTCTGTGTCCGCCGCCGACGGGGAGCGGTTGCGGATCACCGTCAAGGCGCTGGGTGACGCCTCCACGGCGCTGGCAGGGATACCTCAAGGCACCGGTGTGACGTTCGAAGGACCCTACGGGGCGATGACCCCGGCACGGGTTGAGGGGTCCCGATACATTCTCATCGCCGGGGGCGTGGGAATCGGCCCGATCGTGTCCCTCGCCCAGGGACTCACCTCGCATGACGCCGTCGTCGACGTCGTCTACCGGGCCTCCCTCCCGGAAGACCTCGTCCTCACCGACGAACTCCGGAAGCTGGAGACCGAGGCCGCCCTCCGGCTCCACCTCCTCGCAGGGCCCCGCACCCTCCACCCCCTGAGCCCCGATCACCTCCGCTCACTGCTCGGCGACTTCACCGACGCCACCGTGTTCGTGTGCGGCCCCGAGTCCCTCAACATGCGGGTCACGGAGTCAGCGCGGGCGCTCGGCGTGCCCGCGTCCCGCATCCACCGCGAAGTGTTCGACCTCTGACACCCCCCAGCCACAGCCGCGAACCGGCTAAGGGGAACAGGATTTCCTCCGCTTACCTCCGTCGGCGCACAATGCCCCCAGAACTGTGTTGACAAAGGCTTTCGTCACCCCGGAGTCCGATCGCGGAAGCTTGAATGGGAGACCGGACCCCGGGTTCCGCAGTTGGTGGGCAGATGAATCGCCTGAATTGGCGGGTTGACTAGGTCGAACGCGTGGTTTGGG
>CAKUSI010000253.1 GCA_934678955.1 uncultured Austwickia sp.
CAAGATCTACAACCCGCACGGCCAGAACTACACGCCGGTGGACCACGACCTGATGCTGTCCTACCGCGAGTCCCGCGAGGGCCAGATCATCCACACCGGCATCAACGAGGCCGGCTCGATGGCGTCCTTCACCGCCGTGGGCAGCAGCTATGCGACCCACGGCATCCACATGGTGCCGATCTACATCTTCTACTCGATGTTCGGCTTCCAGCGGACCGGTGATGCCATCTGGGCCGCCGCCGACCAGCTCAGCCGCGGGTTCATGATCGGCGCGACCGCCGGTCGCACCACGCTGACCGGTGAGGGCACCCAGCACATGGACGGGCACAGCCCGCTGCTCGCCTCGACGAACCCGGCGATCGTGCACTACGACCCGGCCTACGGCTACGAGATCGCCCACATCATGCAGGACGGCCTCGAGCGGATGTACGGCGAGAACCCCGAGGACATCATCTACTACCTCACGGTCTACAACGAGCCGCAGGTGCAGCCCGCCGAGCCCGAGGGTGTCGACGTCGAGGGCATCAAGAAGGGCATGTACCTGCTCCGCAAGGGCAGCTGGGACGGGGTCAACAGCGACGCCCGCCAGGTGCAGTTGCTCGCATCGGGCGTCGGGGTGCCGTGGGCGCTGGAGGCCCAGCAGCTCCTGCACGACGACTGGGGCGTGGTGGCCGACGTCTGGTCGGTCACCTCGTGGAACGAGCTGCGCCGCGACGCCCTGGCCGTGGACGAGAAGCGCTTCCTGCACCCGAACGAGGATGCCGGCGAGCCCTGGATCGTCCAGAAGCTGAAGGACGCCGCGGGCCCGGTCGTCGCGACCTCCGACTACATGCGCGCGGTGCAGGACCAGATCGCCCAGTGGGTGCCCGGCGACTTCGCCTCGCTCGGGGCGGACGGCTTCGGCTTCTCCGACACCCGCGCGGCGGCCCGCCGGTTCTTCCACATCGACGGCCCGTCGATGGTCGTGAAGGCCCTGCAGATGCTGGCGGCCCGCGGCGAGGTCGACCCGGCCTGGCCCGGCCAGGCGGCCGACAAGTACCGCCTGCTCGACGTAACCGCCGGTGCGTCCGGCAATGCCGGGGGCGACTCCTGAGGTCACGATGCGGTTTTCGACGAGCTCAGCCGGCGGCCCATGTCGGCAGCTGAGCTGGTCGAAGCCCTCGCGCGCCCGACGTCTTGTCTGGCAGGCTTGGGGGAGCGTTTGAACTCGAGTCGCAAGGGGGTGTCCTACCGTGGGCAGCACGCCGGTGCCCGGTAAGCAGGGTGGTGTGACGGGTGTCGTGGCCATGGGCCTGGAACCTGGGCAGGTCGTTCAGGAACTGGGCTGGGACTCCGACGTCGACGAATCCCTCCGCGAGGACATCATGGACGCCATCGACGCCGACCTCGTCGACGACGCCCTCGAGGCTGTCGACGCCGTCCTGCTGTGGTGGCGCGACGAGGATGGCGACGTGGGCGACGCGCTGGTCGACTCCCTGCGCGACCTTTCCACCAGCGGCCACATCTGGCTGATGACCCCCAAGGTGGGCCGCGACGGGTATGTCGACCCCGCCGACATCGCCGAAGGCACCGCGACAGCCGGGCTGGTGTTGGCCAACCCGGCGTCGGTGTCGCGTGAGTGGCAGGCGCAGAAGATCGTGCGCCCCAAGGCCGGTCGCCGCTAGCGGTTCACGGCTTCCACTCCTGCCGGACGCCGTCGGCGTCCGTCCATGAGAGGCCGGTCAGGGCATCCGAGATCGGCTGACCTGCGCGGGTTCCCTCCGCGTTCGCGGTGATGAAGACGACGGTCCGGTCGGCTGCGGGCCACGGCACCACCGTGACCTCCTCGGCCTCCAGGCCGTCGGCCCACGCGGGCGTCACGTCCGCCGCGGTGCCGCTGACGAGGTAGGCCGAGGTGATGCGGCTGAGGGCCACCGAGGGCGTCCGGGTTTCGTCGAGGAGTCCGTTGCCCGCGCTGAGCACCTGCACGCGGTCACCGGACAGGGGGGCGGACGAGGTGCCCGCCGGGCCCCGGATGCCGACCTGCCTGCTCTGGGGGAGCAGCCAGACGTCGAGGTTGCCCGCGGGGACCGTGAGCTTCGCGCCGTCGCGACCCTCGAGGACCACCTCGCCCTGCGCGATCCGGGCACTCGACCCCGACCCCGCGTTCGTGACGGGGGTGCCGTCGGCGCGCCACCACAGGGTCTCCACGCCGGCGATCGAACCGGCGGGGGAGTCGAGGCGGAAGCCCACCGCCGCCCACGGCGTCCCGGGCAGGTCGACCGGGCCCGCGGAGGTGAACCCGCCGATGGAGAAGGTGGGGTCCATCAACGTGGCGGCGACCGCGTCGCTGGGCACGATGCCGAGCACGATGTCGTCACCGCTCGTGCCCAGCGTGCTCTGGCCGACGAGCCCGTCGGTGCTGGAGCCGCCCATGCGCGTCACCGTGCCATCCTCGGCGACCGACGAGTAGACGAGATCCGGTTCCTGACCGGGCAGGATGCTCACCTCGAAGGTGATGTTCGGGTTGCTCTCCACGGTGCCGCCGTTCAGGGGCAGTTCGACCCGCGCCGTTGCGGCCGAGTGGGCGGTGGCGATCGGGGTGGGGGCCGCCGGCGACGGCGTCCCGGTGAGCGAGGGCAGCCACGAGGCACCCAGCCCGACGATGACGGCGAGGGCTCCGACACCGGCCACGGTGGCCAGGCGGCGCTGCCGGACGCGGCGGATGCCGGCCGCGACGAGGGAGTCCGGGTCGAGGGGACTGACGTCCTGGGCCGAGGCGTCCAGGGCGTCGGCGAGGTCGATGCGGAATTCGTCCTGAGTGGTGTTCATCGGGCACCTGCTTCCGTGGTGTCGAGGGAGGAGTGGGCGACGCGGAGGGCGGCGAGCCCCCGTGAGGCGGCGCTCTTGACGGCGCCGACCGAGATGCCGAGCGTGTCGGCGACGTCGGTCTCGGAGAGATCGTCGTAGTAGCGGAGCACGACCACCGTGCGCTGGCGCTGGGGGAGTGCACCGAGCAGGCGCAGCAGGGTGTCGTGATCCTCGACTCCGGTCGACGGCGTGGTGACGGTGTCGGGAAGGTCGTCGGTGACGACCTCCTTGCGGGTGGCGCGCCAGGCGTCCACCTTCTGGTTGGCCATGATGCGGCGGACGTAGGCGTAGGCGTCCTCGTGGCGGATGCGTGGCCATGCGACGTAGGTCTTCACGAGGCTCGCCTGCAGCAGTTCGCGGGCGGCCTCACCTGAACCGGTCAGGCCGATCGCGACCCGCAACAGGCGTGGGGACGCCTCGTCGACGAACGTCGCGAACGCGAGGTCACGGGCCGCCTTCCCTCCGCCGAACAGCATCGGTCCTCCTCGATCGGGTGCCCCAGGGTCGGGGTCATCGTCATACACGGAGCAGGGCGACGAAAGGTTGCCACGCCCCCGGCGACCTTCTCGGGGGTCGGAGGCCTAGGGTGTCGTTCGTGGGTACGACCACCGAACGCCGCCCTCTCGCGGCCCTGATCGCGGCGAACGTGCTGGGCGGCGTCGGCGTCGCGTCCGGCATCGCGGTCGGCTCGTTGCTGGTGGTGAGCCTGAGCTCGGTCGCTTTCGCCGGTCTCGGGCAGGCACTGTCGGTGTTCGGCGCGGGTCTGCTCGCCGTGCCACTGGCGACGGTCGCGGCGCGGCGGGGGCGGCGGTCGGCGCTGGCGATGGGGTATCTCATCGCGGTCGCGGGTGCGTTGCTCATCGTCGGTGGGGCGACGATCGGGTCGCTCCCGGTGCTGTTCGCCGGGCTCGTCGCCTTCGGTGCGGCGCAGGCGACCAACCTGCAGACCCGCTACGCGGCGTCCGACCTGGCGGGCCCGCAGCGGCGCGGCACCTGGATGGCGTGGGTGATGTGGGCGACGACCATCGGGTCGGTGGCGGGGCCCAACCTCAGCGCTCCGGGTGGACGCCTCGGGCAGGCCTGGGGGCTGCCCACCCTCGCCGGCCCGTACCTGTTCTCCCTGGTGGGGTTCGGGGTGGCCGCCGCGGTGGTGCTGGCCTTCCACGGCGCTGGTCGCCCGCCCGCACCGACGGCGTCCGGCCCGGTGCAGCCGGTGGGTGCCCTCGGGGCCCTGCGCTGGGCGGCCGGGCACGCCACGGCTCGTTTCGCGGTCGCCCTGCTCGTGGTCGCCCACGCGGTGATGGTCGCCATCATGTCGATGACGCCGGTGCACCTCGGCGCGGGCGGGCACGGGCTCGAGGTGATCGGGCTGGTCATCAGCCTCCACATCCTCGGCATGTACGCCCTCAGCCCGGTCTTCGGTGCGCTGGCCGACCGGTTCGGTGGGCTGAGGACAGGGCTGGGTGGCTTGGCGACCCTCGCGGTGGCGTCCGCCCTCGCATTCAGCGCTCCGGGCAGCGCGATGGCCCTGACCCTTGCGCTCGTCGTGCTGGGGTTGGGGTGGTCGGCATCCGTGCTGGCGGCGTCCGTTCTGCTGGCCGGCGTCGACGAGGGGGCGGTCCGCGTGCCGCTGCAGGGGGCGACCGACGCCCTGATGAGCTACGGGGGCGCTGCGGCCGCGTTGGGGGCCGGGGTGTTGCTGGCCACGGTGGGCTACGGCGGGCTGGCGCTGGTGTCGGCGCTCCTCATCGTGCCGGCGGCCGCGCTGGGCTGGGGTGCGCGCGCGGTGCGGCCCTGACACAATGGGTCGTCGCGCGGGCGTACAGCCCCAGCGGGCGCATAGCTCAGTTGGTTAGAGCACCTGCCTTACAAGCAGGGAGTCGGGGGTTCGAGTCCCTCTGCGCCCACCCAAAGTGTCTTACGGGAACACGCGACATCGAAAGATGTGGTGTGTTCCCGTAAGTCGTTTCTGCCCTCGCGCTCATGCTCCGCGTCCGCGTCGTCACCGTCGGCGGTGCTGCTGCTTTCGCGGATGATGGTCGCGAACGGCTCGGCCAGCCGCAGGCGTAACTGCTCGTCGTCAGTGATGTCGAGCCGCGTGTAGAACGCTTGGTTCGCCAATCTGCGGTCGGCATCACCGGATCGGGCATAGGCGCGGTGGGCGTCGGTGAGCAGCCGCAGCGAGTCGTGGAGGAATGCCCGCCCTCCGGTGTGGTGTTCGTCGTGTTCGGCGAGTTTCTGGTTCACGTACGCGAGGCCCGCCCGGATGCGGTCTTGATGCCGCTTGAGCGTGGGCAGGTCGATGGCGTCGGCGAAGTGCGCCGCCAGCAGCTTGTCACTCTCGCCTTCCAACTTCGCGCGGTTGGCCATGAGGTCGGTGATCTCTTGGTCGCGGCCTGCCATGCGTTTGTCGAACGCGGCATCGACATCAGCGGCCAAGCGCTGATACGTCGCATCAGTGATCGTGATGCTCGCGTAGGAGTCAGCGACGAGGCGTTCAGCGACCGCGACCGGCACCGCACGGCGGGTGCAGCCGGTCTTCTTCGCAGCCCGGCCGGAGCAGACGAAGTAGGCATACGTGGTGCCGCGCGGGTTGGTGGCGAAGTCGAGCAGCATCCGCGACCCGCAGGTGCCGCAGTGCAGGAGCCCTTTCAGGTGGTGGGCGTGCTGGACGTGCCGCGTCTGCTTCGCCGCCCGCGCCTTCAGGAGTGATTGCACCTGGTCGAACAGGGCCGGTTCCACGATGGGGTCGTGCGCTCCGGGATACAGGGCTCCTTTGTAGCGGATCACTCCCGCGTAGTAGGGGTTGGTGAGCAGCTTGTAGAGCGTGTTCTTCCCCAACGCCTTGGAGGGGCGCTTCGGTGTCGCCACGGTGACGAGTCCGCGGGCGGTGAGGTCGCGCAGCAGCCCGGTCACGGAGGTCTCGCCTTTCGCGTAGTGCTCGAACGCCCACGCGATGAGCGGTGCGCGTTCGGGGTCGAC
>CAKUSI010000254.1 GCA_934678955.1 uncultured Austwickia sp.
ATCGACACCTCGCCCTCATGCGCATAGACCCGGTCGGTCTCACGGGCGAACGACACCGGACCCGACTGAGCGTTCACGGCGCGGCCGCCCGGTGCCTTGTCGACGTACCGGCACCCGTCCAGCCCCTCCACGGTCACCGACGCCACGTCGGCGACCGAGAAATAGGTATGGAGCGCCTCTTCCAATTCCAGGCCCTGGTCGCCGGCGGTCACCGTGAGCGCCACCGTCAAGGTGTCCCCGAAGCGGACCTCATACGAGGCGGTCAGGCCGCGCCCCATCTCGTGAGGGGCGTTGGTGCCGTCGAGCGTGAGACGAAGCGTGACCACGCCGTCGTCGTCGCGGGCCTCCGCGAGCTCCCACTCCACGCGGCGGAACCAGCCGTGCGCGGGGGACAGGTCGCCCTTGCGGCCAGGCCCGAACCACGGGCCGCAGATCGGGATCCCGCCGCGGATGGGGGTGCCCTGGGACCACGAGGACCGCGAAGACACCCACAGGACAGGATCGGCCCCGGCGGGCGTCCACTCGGTGACGTGGGCACCCATGAGGTAGAGCTCACCGGTGCACCGCGCAGTGGCGACCCGCAGCCGGGCCAGTCCGCCGGAGCCCTCGTCGCGGGTGACGGAGGAAGGCAGGGAGACGCTCGTATCGGCCATGCCCGAAACGCTAGCCCCCGTCCGCTCGTCGGCAGCGGAGGCGCGCATGCGGAACCGGCTGGACACCATCGCGATTCACGCGACAACGAGTCGCGCGGCCACGAATCTGGCCAGCACAAACCACTCCGCCACGAACCACGCCACCACGAACCACGCCGCCACGACCAGCCATCACGAATCGCGCCCTGCGGGAGGCGGTCAGGACGGCTGGTCGTCCTCGTAGCTGAGCGGCTCGTCGACGTCGCGGTCCGACTGCGGATCCAGAACGCGCTCGCAGTCGCGGGCTCGCGTCGGCCACAGCACGTGGACGCCCGGTCGCACGGGGGTGGCGAGGATAAGGGCGGGCGAGCGGTCCATCGAGCCGCGGCCCGTGGTCCACGCCCGCTCCCCGGGGGTGAGCTCCCGCATGCCGACCCGGACCCGGTAGGCCCAGCACCATACGGCGCCCGAGACACTCCGGACCACGATCTGCCCGGGGCGCGGCGCGGCGACCACCAGGCCCGGCCGCAGCTCGTCGGCGTCCTGAGCTGCCGCCCGGTAGGTCCGCAGCGGCAGCGCCACCGCGAAGACCCCCACCACGATGGTCGCGAGCAGCACGCTGACCACGCTCGGCAGCCAGGACCACCAGAGGTGGACCGCGGCCCCAACGAGGATGCAGGCCAGGGCGCCACCGGCGAACCGCATCACGATCTCGACCACGCAGTCGACGCGGCAGACCCGGCGTAGGGCGACCCCCGCCTGGTGCGCGTCCTCCAGATCCCCGGGCATGGCCGGAGGCGGTGCCGGCGCCTGGAGGAACGGGACCTCGCGACGCGAAGACATGCGCGCATCGTCTCACCGGGACGCGCGCTGGCCAATGGCCCGACGCGTGAGACTGGCGAGGCGTATCGCCGCCCCGCTTCTGACCTGCGGGTTTGCGGCGTTCATCCTCCCCAAACCCCTGAGATTCGAAGGCGGCGACCCGTAAGCTGGGCCCTGGCGAGCGTCGGCCAGGCGCTGCAACGCCGGATCACTCGGCAGAGCCGCCGACCTCGGGGAGTCCCTTCATGATCGTCACCGTGACGCCCAATGCGGTGCTGGACATCTGCTACGAGGTCGAACGGATCGTCGAGGGCGACACGCACTACGTACGCCGCATGTGGTCCCGCGCCGGCGGCAAGGGCGTCAACGTCACCTCCGTGCTCACGACCATGGGATATCCCTCCATCGCCGCCGGATTCGCGGGCGGACCTCCGGGTCAGACGATCCTCGCCGACCTCTCCGACCGCGGGGTGCCGCACCTGTTCGTCGACGTGCGGGAGGCTTCGCGACGCATCGTGACCGTGCAGACGAAGGACGGGGTGCTCACGCGCTTCGCCGAGCCGGGTCCCACCGTCTCGGCCGCCGCCTGGGAGCAGCTGGGCGCGACGCTCGAGCCGCTGATTCTCGGTCCCGCGTCCGCCCTGGTGGTCTCGGGGCGCATGCCGGAAGGCCCGTCCGGCCCGGCGTGCACCCACCTCCTGGAGGCCGCCCGGGCGCACGGCGTGCCGACGGTGGTCGACGGCAGCGGAGAGGCGCTGCTGACCTCGCTGTCCGCGCGCCCCGACGTGGTGAAACCCAACCGCGAGGTGTTGGCGCAGGTCACCGGGACCGACCGGATCGAGGCCGGGGCAAGAGAACTGCAGCGGGGCGGAGCTGGCATCGTCATCGTCACCCTGGGCCCGCAGGGGGCCCTGCTGGTGCCGCAGGAGGGACCGATGCTGCGCGCGTGGCTCCCTCGCCCGGAGAAGGGGAGCGCCCTCGGGGCCGGGGACGCCCTGGCCGCCGCGGTATCCGCCGGCATGAATCGCGAGCCCTGGGACGCTCTCCTCGGCCGGGCTGTGACGTGGGCCGGCGCCGCGCTGCGCGCGCCCGTCCCGGGGGCGATCGACCCGGACGACGTCGCGGACCTGGAGCCGAAGGTCGAGGTCGAAGAGGTCACCGGCGCCGAACTCGCCCGCCTCTGAGGTCGCGTCCTGGATTCCACCGCGATCCGGCCGGCGGCCGAGCGGTCGCTCCGGTCTGCGGTCGCTCCGGTCGTCCTCCCGCAGCAGTCAGCCGTCAAGGAGCCGCAGCACGAGGCCCAGGCCGTGCCGGGGGCCCCGGGTGCGGGGGAGGATCAGCGTGCGAATCCCGAGGGCGGCCGCTCCGCCGTCGTCCTGCCAGGCGTCGCCGACCATCAAGACACGCTCGGCCGGGACGCCCAGGAGCTCCAGGGCGGTGGCGAAGATCCCCGGCTCCGGCTTGACGTGGTGGACCTGGTAGCTGAGCACCACGCCGTCGACGAGCGGGGCGATCCCGGTCCGCTCCAGCACCTGCGCCAGGTCGCGGCCCACGTTGGAAAGCACCACGACTCGTATGCTCCGCCGCCGCAGCGCGCGCAACACGGGCAGCGTGTCCTCGTACGGATTCCACCGCGAGAGCATGGTCTCGTACAGCGCGTCGACCACCCCCCGATCATCCAGACCCAAGTTCGCCATCGCCGCCTCGAATACGCGGCGGTGCTCCGCGGGGTCGGTGTCCCGGCGCGAGTGCGGGTCGAGCTCGCGGGCGTTCTCCCAGATGCGATCGAGGTAGGCGACGACGTCGGCCTCCGTCAGATGGCCCAGCGCCCCCGGGTCGCCGGGCCCGCCCGCGCGGCCGGTGTGCGCCCAGGCCTCGCGCAGCCAGCGCGCCGCGTCGCCCCCATCGACGAGCGTGGAGTGGAAGTCGAAGATCACGCCCTCGATCGGCACCAGTCCCGCGGTGGCCTCGTCGTCCGACGCGTCGATCATCGGAAGAGCACCGTCACGCGGCCCGCGATCACGTCCCAGACGGCGTCGCACGCGGCGGCGAGCAGTCCGCCGGAGCCGGTCTCGCCCGGGGTGTACCGGCCGCCTTTCGCGCGGCGCACCACACCGCCGGTCTCCTCCACCAGCAGAGAGCCGGGAGCGTGGTCCCACGGCAGGGTGTTCGAGTACATGATGGCGTCCACGTCCCCGCGGGCCAGCCACGGATAGTCGACGCCGCAACACCAGGCGGACGAGCCGAGGATCAGGCCGCCGCGCATGCCCTCGTAGGCGGGTCGGCTGGTCAATACGCGAAGCTGTGCCGGGTCGATGTCGGCCGGGTCGTCGGGGCCCGTCCACGCCCGGGGCATTCGTACGCCGTCCTCGTACGCCCCCGCGCCGCGCTCCGCGACGTACGCGTGTTTGAGCTCCGGCTGCCAGATCCACGCGCGCACCGTCTGCCCGTGCCGAAGCTCGGCGACCATCACGGCGTGGGTCGCCCGGCCGTGGACGAAGTTCTTGGTGCCGTCGACCGGGTCGACGGTGAAGGCGTGGTCGGCGTCGGCCAGCTGGGCCATCAGCTTCGGGTTCGCGCTGGTCGCTTCTTCGCCCACCACGAGCACGCGCGGGTCGTCCGCGAGCAGGGCCTTCGTGATGAGCTCCTCGGCCTCATGGTCGGCGATGGTGACTAGATCGCCGGGGCGCTTCTCCATGATGTCGCCACGCTCCAGGTCCCGGAAGCGCGGCGTGATGACTTCCGCGGCGACGTCCTTCAGGAGCTGGAGTACGGCGTCGGTGTCCACCTACCCACCGTCTCACATGGGGGTCGCGCGATTGGCGTGACCTCGGGGGTCATGCTCGCCTCGAGGGAGTGCCGAACGCCACTCGAGGTGCGCCCGGGGCGGGGGTCGAGTTGGGCCGCGTCACACGGGCTCCGTATCATGCCCCTGTTCTGTCAGCATGACCGGTGCGCTCGGCACGGGGCGCCCTCGCCCGGTCTCAGGCCTGCGGCACGCCGGCGACGCCCCCGAGGAGAAGGTCATGACCGCGTTGGCCGAGCTGTCCGGGACCTACCGGATCGATCCCACGCATAGCGAGCTCGCGTTCGTGACGCGGCACGCCATGGTCACGAAGGTGCGGGGCACGTTCAGCGACTTCGAGGGCACCGCGACGACCGGCCCCGGCCTGCAGGATGCCGAGGTCGACGTGACGATCCAGGTGGCCTCGGTCGACACCCGGAGCGCCGACCGCGACGAGCATCTGCGAGGAGACGACTTCTTCGTGACGTCGCACTACCCGACGATGCGCTTCCGCTCGGCGTCGGTCAGCGCGCATGGGGAGAGCACCCTGCGGGTGGCGGGCCACCTGACGATCAAGGCGGTGACGCGGCCGCTCACGATCGACTTCGCCTACAACGGCTCGGCCGTGGACCCCTTCGGCAACGAGCGGCACGGCTTCGAGGGCAGCGTGCGCGTGAACCGCAAGGACTTCGGCCTGACCTGGAACGCGGCGCTGGAGGCCGGCGGCGTGCTGGTCTCCGAGCGGGTGACCTTGGAGTTCTCGATCTCCGCCGTCAAGGAGCAGTGAGGTTCGGGCCCAGCCCCGATCGACGCCCTGAGCGCTGGGTCGGGTCCTTAGTTCTGGTCGAGTCCGTTAGTTCTGGTCGAGTCCCTCCAGGTGGTCGCCGAGGCGGTCCAACGTCGCGACGAGGGCGGTCCGAGCCCGCTCCGGGGCGCCGGTCCGCTCGATCGTCCACTCCGGTCGCACAGCGCCCGACCAGTCGTACGTGGCCCGTACGAGCGTGCTGCCTTCCGGGCGGGGTTCCAACTCGTAGCTCCACACCTGCCCGCCCATGAAGATGCGCCCCCGGCGGCGGGCCGCCGTCTGCCAGGCGATCCGGCGCGATTCCTCGAAGTCCACGACGGTGTTGGTGGTCCGGTAAGGGATCGGTCCCGCCTTCATCCCCATGGTGAACGTCGCGCCCTGCGACAGCCGGCCCGGCCCGCGGACCTGGCCGGTGAGCATGCCGGAGCCGTCGATGATGTGGTGCCGGTAGGGGTCGGCGAGCAGGTCGAAGACCGCTTGGGGCTCGGCGCGGACCAGGCGTTCGACGCGCAGACGGCGGTCGACATACGGGGCGCGGGGCTCGCGGGCGGTCATGTCTCCGACGGTAGCGGTCGACGGGCGGCGACACCCCGAGGGTGCGGCCAACTCGCGGGCGACGAATGACACCCGCCCGTGGGCGGGATCTGTACGCAAGATCCCAGGGGCTGACGGCCTTTTCCCGCCCGTGGGCGGGATCTGTACGCAAGATCCCAGGGGCTGACGGCCTTTTCCCGCCCGTGGGCGGGATCTGTACG
>CAKUSI010000255.1 GCA_934678955.1 uncultured Austwickia sp.
CGACCTGCTGATCGCCCAGGCCGAGCGTGCCGCGGGCGGAGCTCTCGTCGCCGTCGTGGACGACGTGCAGTGGGCCGATGACGCGTCCCTCGACGTCATCCGCTACATCGGTCGTCGCATCGGCACGCTGTCGTTGCTGCTGGTGGTCATCTTCCGCACCGAGCAGGAGCCGGAGAACGCCCGGCTGCGCCGGGTGCTAGGAGCGCTGTCGGGTCACTCGACGCTCCGCCTCGAGCTGGCCGGCCTGTCGGACGACGCGGTCCGGGCCTGGTCGGAGGACGCCGGCGTCGCCTGGGAGCGGGTTGCCGGCCTCGGCGGCAACCCGTTCCTGGTGTCCGAGGTACTGGCCGCACGAGGAGCGGACCTTCCGGAGCGAGTGCGCGACGCCATCGTCGGACGGGTCTGCGCGCTCCCGGACGACGTCCGCGACCTCATGGCGACCCTCGCGATCTGCCCCCGGTCGATCGAGCTGTCCATCCTGGCCGATCTCCACCCGAGGTATGCGCGGCAGCTGGCGACCGGCGAAAGGGCGGGATTGTGCGAGGTGAGGCGCGGTGCGGCCTCCTACCGGCATGAGATTGCGCGGCGCGCCGTCGAGTGGTCGCTGACCGAGACGGAGCGAACCGTCCGCCACGGCCGCGTCCTGGCCGCCCTTCGCGAACACCACGTCGATCCGTCGCGCATGCTGCACCATGCGATGAACGCCGGCGACGCCGATGCGATCGCGAGCATCGCGCCGATCGCGGCCGGTCTCGCCGCCGATGCCGAGGCGCACAGCGAGGCATTGACCGCGAGCTTGGCCGCGCTCGACGTCGCGGACCGGCTGACCCCGGCCTCGGTCGCCGAACTGCTCTCCCTCGCGGCGCGTGCCGCGTTCCGACTCGACCGCGCCGCCGAAGCCTGGGAGCACGTCTGCGCTGCCGAGCGAGTCGCCGCCGCGGCGGAACTGGACGACGCTACCCAGGCGGGCATCCTGATGGACAAGGCCAGATACGCCGGCGTGCTCGGCGATGCGGACGCCGTCGCGGAGTGCAGCAGGGCGGTGATCGCTCGCTATCACGGAGCGCTCGCCGCTCCGGTCGCCCGCGCTCACGAGACGCTGGCGAACCTCGCCGTGCTGGCTGGGGAGAGCGAGCGCGCCATCCGCGAAGCACGGACGGCGGAGCGGATCGCGTCCTCGTTGGGCGACACCGCCGCTGCCGCCCGCGCCGCCGTGCCGCTCGGCATCGCCTACGCGACCACCGGCCAGGTAGGCGACGGCACCCGGATCCTCCTTCAGGCACGGCGGGCGCTGCGGGACGCACGCGATGCCGACAACGAGGCTCGCGCCGTGACGAACCTGGCCATCGTCGCCCTCGCGGCCGATGACGCAGTCACCGCTCGCGAGTGGTTCGAGGAGGCGGCCGCGCTGGGCTCCCGGCGCGAGCACGCGGCCGTCGGCTACTTCGCGGCCGCGCATCTGGCGCATCTCGACATCCTCGAGGGACGCTGGGACGCCGCCGACGCGGCACTGTCGGCGCTGGTCAGCCAGACCCAGGACGCTCCACCGATGCGAGCACTGCCCGAGGCATTCCTCGGCCGGCTATTGATCCGGCGCGGGGACGAGCGGGGCCGGGCGATGCTGGCGGAGGCCGTCGGGTTCGCGCAGCGGTCGGGGATGATCCGCCGAGTCCTGTTCTGCGCCGTGCCGCTGCTCGAACTCGCCTGGCTCGATGACGACCCAGAGCGCGGTGAACACTGGGGGTGGCTCAGCATCGACCTGGCCCGGACGTGCAACTCGCGTTTCGCGCTGCGCGATGCCGCAGGATGGCTGCGACGGCTCGGTCTGGACGCCCTGGTGCCGTCCGACGCATTCGACGGTGCACCGCGCACCGGTGCCCGTCCGTTCGATGACGCTCTCGCGCTGGTCGACCGGACCGACGGGTCGGCGGCACGGGGTGTCCGGGAACTCGATGCGATCGGCGCCGACGCGACGGCGGGCCGGGTCCGGGCGTGGCTGCGCGCCCGCGGCGAGACCCGGATCCCCCGGCGCGGCGCGCAACGGTTCGGACCCCTCACCAGGCGGCAGCGCGAGATCCTCGAACTGGTCGCCGGTGGCCGGCATACGTCCGACATAGCCGCACACCTGCACCTGTCGCCGAGAACCGTCGACAACCACATCGCCGCCGCGATGGAACGGCTGGACGTGACGTCGAGGACGGAGGCCGCGGCCCTGACCGCCGCGCTGCGGTCGACGCGGCGATCGGGAAGATCTGAGTAGCGATTACTCTGGTCGCCCGCGGGACGCGTCCGTACTTTCCCATCATCGACGCCGCCGTCGGC
The DNA here is from genome assembly GCA_934678955.1 of uncultured Austwickia sp. The sequence continues at coordinate 2,323 of CAKUSI010000255.1, forward strand.
GTGGCGTCGGGGAGGGACCACCACCATGTCCGAGACGACCGCGAAGCGCCGCTCCGCGCGCATCGACACGACAACGACGGAACGCGCGGAGCAACTGCGGAGGCTCTACCAGAGCAGCCTGCCCTCGACCGTGCCGAACCACGTCTTCGTGGTGCGCGATCAGGACGAGATCGACGTGCGGGCGCAGACGCTGCTGGCCACCCTGAGGGGCGTCGGGATCACCGACCTCACCACACAGGGCACGATCGAACTGGGCGGCACCGTCGAGGTGGCTGCGGGGATCACCTCGGGTGCACCACGCACACCGGTGGCTCACGACGGAACCCTCGTCGACATCGGTGCAGCCGGCCACGTCCGTCCGACCGTCCTGCGTCATCGCACGCTCACCTCCGCCGACCCGGGCGGCTCACCGCGGACGAGACTTGCCGCCGAACCGTCCGTCGTGATCAATGTCGACGAGGCGATCATGGTCTTCGAGACGATGGCGCTCGAGGACGACACCGTGATCCTGTTGGACCCGGTCGTGCGTCACCTCACGATCCTCGCGATGCAGCTCACGGTGGGTCGGAACTGCAGCATCGAGTGGCAGCCCGCGACCCGCACGAAGCCGGCCGCACGTGGCCGCGGCGCTGACGGTCAGTCGTACCTCCCGGCCGAGCAGACCAGTGCCTCAGCGCTGCACAGCCCGGACGGCGGCAACGGGGCGGACGGACCCACCGGTCACACCGGCGATCGAGGTGAGGCCGCGCCAACCGTCGAGATCTGGGCCCTCGAGGCGAACCGCATGCCCGATTTCCACCTGCGCGGCGGAGCCGGGGGACCGGGCGGCAACGGGGGAGCCGGCGGCAACGGCGGAAACGGTGCGATGGGGCTGGAGGCCGACGCGAACTTCCTGCGGTGCGTGCGCGAGGCAGGATGGGGCGGCGACGGTGGCGACGCCGGGAACGGTGGGGACGGCGGCACGGGAGGCGCCGGCGGTGACGGCGGGAACGTGGCGCTGTACCTGCCGGACGCGGTGCACGAGGCCGTGCTCGAGCGGGGATTCCGGATCGACAACGGCGGCGGCCGAGGCGGCGAAGCCGGCACGCCCGGGATCTTCGGGCTGTTCGGCCTGGGCGGAGCGCCGGGCCAGCCCAAGAACCCCGCCTGCGGTGCACGACCGGAGCGCGCCGGTTCGCCCGGACGCGCCGGCGTCCCGGGAGACCCGGGCGCCGAGGGGAACGAGGGCGACCCCGGCACCCTCACGGCGCTGGTCATCACCGAGGCGGAGTTCGTCGACAAGTGGACCGATCCGCAGCTGCGGCGGGTGGTGCCCGAAGCGGCCCACGTCGGCGAGACGGTGCAACTGCTCGGCGCGAACTTCGTCACGGGCATGGTCGCGACGATCGGTGATCGCTCCGTGTCGACGACGTTCGTGTCCGACACGATCCTCACCGCCGTCGTCCCCTCGCTCCCCGCGGGATATGCCGATGTGGTGGTCGCCTCGGGCTCGGATACCAGCAACCTGGCGTCCCTGACGGTGCTGGCATCCATCGCGTCGGTCACCCCCTCGCCCGCCCGCCTCGGCCAGACCGTGGTGATCAGCGGGTCGGGTTTCAGCCCCGACAGCCGGGTGCTGTTCCGCGACCAGGAACTCGTCCCGTCGGCCAGCACGGGCACGTCCATCACGGTGCTGCTTCCGGCGCCGTCCGGAATGTTCGAAGACCCCGGTGGGGTCGCCAGGATCGCGGTCCGTGGCTCGGACGGGGTGCCCACGGCATCGCTCGACCTGCCGCTGCGGCACGTCATCGACACCGGATTCGACGTCGGCCGCGACGGCTACCGGTTCAGCAACAATCCGGCCGGGGGCTTCGCCGGCATGAGCACCTTCCGGGAGACCTACGGCGGATTCGAGGTGGACCAGCAGTGGGTCATGAACCCGGTGCTGACCGGCGCCTGGTACGCGTTCTACCTCGACTTCTTCAACAACACGCGGCCGGGACTGTCCAGCGGCTTCTCCACCACCGCGGCCGAGGCGTACTGGGGCGGCGAAGGCCCGCTCTGGCCGAGGTACGCGACCATGGCGCAGGTCGAGCGCGAGCTGACGATCGCGCAGGGACACATCCTGTCGGAGGAGTTGCTGGGCATTCTCGCCGAGCAATCGGCCGCCGGTGTCGGTCGTGCCCGGACCAGCGCGGACGAGATCGCCGCGACCTTCCGGCGGATGATCTCGATGAGCGAGGCCGACCGTCGCGCGATCGCGCCGATCATGCAGCTGATGCCCTCGGGGACGATCCTGACGAACGGATACGTCCGCAAGCTGTCCCGGTCGCACGGTCTGCTGCCGATCCGCATCGAGTATCCGAAGGCGGGCGAGGCCTGGGATGTGCGCGTCGTCGTCTACGACAACGCGCAACCCATCGGGCCGGGCAACGAGACGTTCATCGACATCGACGGCAGCGGTGCGGGCACGACGTTCGCGATCAGCCACCAGAACAGCGCCGGTCCGCCCGTCGCCGACAACCGCGACAGCAGCCGCCGGTGGACGCTCAGCCACGTCTCCCTGGATCGCTGCTGGCTGAGCGACGTCTCGATGCCGACGAGCTTCCTGGCGATGCCCGGCCCGGCGACGGCGGTCGTCACCGATGGCTCCGGTCGCCGGTTCGGGATCGCCGGCGAGAAGAGCTACGGCGACGTTCCCGGCGCGATCGTCGGCGTCGAGGGCCTGTACCTGCTGCCCGATGACGAGACGCTGACGATCACCATCCGCGGCACCGGCGACGGCGTCTACCATCTCGCCCTGGTGAACGGCCATGCCGGGACCTCGACGGCCCTGTGGGACGTGCCCGTCACTGCCGGTTCGGTCGACGAGTTGGAGGTCCGCCCCGGATCGCTGTCCGTCCGCACGCGCGGTGACGGCAAGACCGTGAGCGTCGTGCACGGCCGCTCCGACGGGACGTCCATTCATGCGCTCCGGATCGACGGCCTGTCGCTGGGACGAGAGACCGTGACCATCACCACCGCCGACGACCTGAGCGAGATCAGCATCGACGCCGCCGCAGCGATGACCGTCCCGGTCGAGCTCTTGGCCCAGACCGCGAGGGGCGCGTACGGACAGCGTTTCCCGTCGGTGGAACTCGCCGCGGGCCGCTCCGACTTCGCCGTGGCGGACTGGGGCCGATTGGATGCGTCGAGCCTGGCCCGCCGCACACCGGAGGCGTGACGCTGGCCCCTCGTGGTCGGCGGGACGCGCCCGCGTTCCTTGCCAATCGTCGGCGCTTGAAGATGCCAGGCCGGGCTGCTCCCGGGATATACGGCCCGGCATGTGGACTCGTAGACCGGGAGGTTGGTGGCCTGGAGTCGCCGGTCCGGGAGGTTGGTGGCCCGGAGTCGCCGGTCCGGGAGGTTGGCGACCCGGAGTCGCCGGTCCGGGAGGTTGGCGACCCGGAGTCGCCGGTCCGGGAGGTTGGCGAC
>CAKUSI010000256.1 GCA_934678955.1 uncultured Austwickia sp.
CGGTCCGGGCGAAGGCCCAGCTCGCTCATCCCGTACAGGATCCGTCGCTGCACCGGCTTGAGCCCGTCCCGCGCGTCCGGCAGGGCGCGAGAGTAGATGACCGAGTAGGCGTATTCCAGGAACGCCCCTTGCATCTCCTCCTCGACGTCGATGTCGACGATGCGTTCCTCGCCGGGCGGCTCCGCGGTCGGGGTACGGCGGGCCATGGCGGGTGGGTGCTCCTCGGGGACGGCGGGGACTGGGCGGTCCGCGCGGCTCGCCGGCGCGAGGCGGCGGGACGTGGAAGTGGTTCGGCCGCGGCCCCGTCTCGTTTCCCCTCGGACGGAGCCGCCGCCGTGGCCTCATCCTGCACCCGCGGGGTTCGAACCCGTCGGCGACGCGCCGGGACGCGACGCCGGCTGCCTCCGGGCGGCAGGTCGCCCTCCGGGGAGGAACGCGCCGACGTGGGCAAGGTCTCCCGGCCATGAAGATACTGAACGGTAGGATGGTTGGTCGTCCGCGAGAAGGCGGCTGTCGCGCACGCGGGCGGGCCGGAGGGCCTGCCGCGCTCCCCGTCGGTTGTCGACCTGGACACCCGGGGGGAGACGCTTGAAATACGACGCTAGTGCTTGGTATGTGACGCGCCGCGCGTTGACCAGGGTTGCGGACCCCGGAAGGATAGAGCCATGACCGACGCCCCCGTGGACTACCAGGACCCCGCTTCGTCCTGGTCCGGAGAGTCGGGCACCGCGCACGCGCCGCTCCCCGACAACTACCCCGCCGAATGGGAGGCCGACGTCGTCCTGCGCGACGGATCGATCGCGAACCTTCGCCCGATCACGCCGGCCGACGGGGATCGGTTGCGCCGGTTCCACGCCGGGCAGTCCGAGGAGTCCATCTACCTGCGCTTCTTCGCGCCGATGCGCGAACTGTCCGACCAGGACGTGTACCGCTTCACGCACGTGGATTACAAGGAGCGCGCGGCGCTCGTGGTGACGGTGCGCGGTGCGATCATCGGCGTCGGCCGCTACGACTGCCTGCCCGACGAGACGATCGCCGAGGTGGCCTTCAACATCTCCGACCATTACCAGGGCAAGGGAGTCGGCTCGGTGCTGCTGGAGCACCTCGCCGCGATCGCCCAGGAGCAGGGCATCTCCCGTTTCGTGGCGGACGTGCTGCCGCAGAACCGGAAGATGATGAAGGTCTTCATGGACGCGGGGTACGAGGTGGCGCACCACTTCGACGACGGCGTGATCAGCGTGGAGTTCCAGATCACGCCCACTGCGGAGAGCACCGCCGTGCGCCTGTCCCGCGAGCACCGCGCCGAGGCCGAGAGCATGGCCGACGTGCTCAGCCCCGAGAGTCTCGCCATCGTGGGGGTGAGCCGGCGCGCCGACGCCCTCGGCAGCATCGTGCTCGACAACATCCTCGACGGCGGTTACACCGGCAGGGTCCACATCGTGAACTCCGAGACCGACACGGTCCGGGGGCTGCTCGCGCACGACCGGGTCAGCAGTATCGGCGAGCAGATCGACCTGGCGATCATCGCCGTGCCCGCCGACACCGTGCTCGACGTCATCGAGGACTGCGCGAGCGTCGGCGTGAAGGCGGTCGTGGTCATCTCCTCGGGCTTCGCCGAGCGTGACCCGCGCGGGGCGACGCGGCAGGCCGAGTTGCTCCGGCTGGCCCGCGCGGCGGGGATGAGGGTCCTTGGGCCGTTGTCCTTCGGGTTCGTCAACAACCACGCCGACGTCATGCTCAACGCGACGGTCGCCCGTGACAACCCGCCGGCGGGCGGTCTGAGCCTCTTCAGCCAGTCCGGTGGCCTGGGGGTCGGACTTCTGGCGTCCGCGACCCGGCGTCGCCTGGGTCTGTCCACGTTCGTGGCCTGCGGCAACAGGGTCGACATATCGGCGAACGACCTGATGCAGTACTGGATCGACGACGACGACACGCTCGCCGTCGGGATGTATATCGAGTCGATCGGCAACCCGCGCAAGTTCAGCCGGATCGCCCGCCAGCTCTCGCTGCGCAAGCCGGTCATCGCGGTCAAGCAGGAGACCTCCCGGCGGGTGCCGCCGGGGCACCGGGCCCGCCCCACCAAGGTGCCGACGGCCGCCTTCGACTCGCTGCTCGCCCAGGCGGGTGCGATCCAGGTGCACAGCGTCCACGAGCTGATCGACGTCGCCGAGCTCGTGACCCTCCAGCCGCTTCCCGCAGGCAACCGCGTGGCGGTGGTCGGCAACTCGGAGGGCCTCAACGAGATCGTCATCGAAAAGGCCCGCCGGGCCGGGCTGGTGATCGCGCACGATCCCTTCCGGGTGCCCCTCGGCGGGTCGGCGCAGGACGTCGAACTCGCCCTGGAGCAGGCGTTCGCCTCGGAGGAGGTCGACAGCGTCATCGTCACGCTGATCCCCCCGCTCGCGGAGTCCGACGAGACCGTGGCGTTGAGCGTGGCGCACTCGGCCTGGGGTTTCGACAAGCCGTGCGTCGCGACGTTCTTCGGGATGCGGGACGTCTCGGCCTCGCTGCGCAAGGGCGGGCAGCCCGGTCAGAACAACGTCGACGGCCAGCGGCGCGTGATCCCGCTCTACAAGACGCCCCTCGACGCGGTGCAAGCGCTCGCGCACGCGACCAGGTACGCGGTCTGGCGCAGCGGCGAGCACCCCGATCCCGTCCGGGCCGCCGTCGACTCCGAGCGCGCCGCCCAGATCGTCGAGGAGGTCCTGGAGCGCCAGCCCGAGGGCACGCTCCTCGACGAGGAGGTGGCTGCCCAGATCCTCGACGCCTACGGCATCCACCTGTGGCGGACCATCCCCGCGCCGACCGTGGAGGACGCGCTGGCCGGCGCGGAGCAGGTCGGATACCCGGTGGTGCTCCGTTCGCTCGCGGACGGGGTCCGCAACGTCCCCGGATCGGGCGGGGTCCGGATGGACCTGCACGACGAGGCCGCCGTGCGGGCCGCGTTCGACGGACTGAAGAACCGCCTGGCCGGCTGGGAGGATCCGCAGCTCGTAGTCCAGGGCATGGCTCCCCCCGGGACGGCGACGGTGATCGAGTCCCACGAAGATCCGCTCTTCGGCCCCGTGGTCAGCTTCGGCATCGCCGGCGTCGCGACCGAGTTGCTGGGCGACGTGGGCTACGCGATTCCTCCGCTGTCCGAGCACGACGTCGACCGCCTGATCACCGGGCGCCGCGCGGCGCCGCTGCTGCAGGGCTACCGGGGCCACCCGCCCGCGGACCTGGAGGCGCTGCAGGACCTGATCCTGCGGGTCGCGGCGCTGGCCGACGACCTGCCGGAGATCGCCGATCTGGAGCTGAACCCGGTGAGCGCCCATGCCGGGGGCGTGAACGTGCTCGGCGCGCGGATCGTCCTCGCCTCGACGCAGGCGCGTACGGATGCCGGGCGTCGGGCGTTGACGTGATGCGCGAAGATGGGCCAATGAGCGGTGAGGAAGGGCGGGTACGGTACGCGCCGTTGACGCCTGGGCCAGGGTGTGAGCCTCGACGAACGCGACGGTGGAACTGGAGCGGTGAGGAAGGGCGGGTACGGATGGCGCCGGTGCCGGTGATCCGTCGGCGGGAGACCGACGAACGCGAGGACACAGTATGAGTTTCCCGAGCCGCCTCACGGGCGACCACGCGCTCCCCGCCGACCTGGGCCGCGACATCGAGAAGGCCGGCTATTACCCGGCGCTGGTCGCGGACGTGGTGGCGACGGCCGTCGCCGGCGATTCGGTGGTGTCCCACCTCGTGCACCAGGAGACGACGCTGGACCACGACGCCGTCCGGCGCCACGTCACCGTGCTGGTGCTGACCCCGACCCGACTGGTCGTGGCCCACGCCGACGACCACGGTGAGGAGCACGGCCCGGTGGTCACCGCGACGGCGACCACCGAGTCGGTCCCGTTGTCGGGAGTGCGCGGGGTGATGCTGACCCACGTCGTCGCCAACCCGGCCCACTACCGCAGCGGCACCCTCGGGCACGAGGTCACCGTCACCATCGGCTGGGGGTCGGTGAGCCGCGTGGACCTGTTGCCCGCCACCTGTGGGGACCCCGCCTGCGAGGCGGACCACGGGTATGAGGGCACGCTGACCGCCGACGACATCAGCCTGCGGATCAGTTCTGTCGCCGATGGGGAGGACACCCTGCGCCAGGCCATGCAGTTCGCGCACGCCCTGCAGGCCGCAACCGCCCGCTGACGTGGAGCTGACCCAGCCGCGGTATGACGCAGGCGGACTCGCCGGAGTCCTCCCCGCGGTCGCCGCCTCGCTGGGGGCCCGCCTGCCCGGCCCGGCCGGCGCCGCGGGCGCGGGCCTGGAGTTGCCCGAGGCGCGTCGCGCCGTCGTGGCGCTGGTCGACGGTCTGGGCTTCGAGCTGTTGGCCCGTCGCGGGGGCCACGCACCCTTCCTGCGGAGCCTTCTTCCGGACGCCTACCGCTTGGCCGCGGGCTTCCCGTCCACGACCGCCACCAGCATGGGGACGTTCGGGACCGGGCTGCCCCCCGGAGCGCACGGCCTGGTGGGCTATGAGGCGTTCATGCCCGACGAGGACCGGGTTTTCAACGAGCTCAGCTGGGAGGACGGACCCGATCCGCTGGAGTGGCAGCCGCACCGGACAGTCTTCGAGGAGCTCGCCGCCGCGGGGCTGGACGTGACGATGGTCGGCCCCGGCTATTTCGACGGCTCGGGCCTGACCCGGGCGGCGCTGCGGGGAGCGACGGGGTTCGCCGCCGCGAATCGGCCGGCGGACCGCGTGCCGGCCGCGTTAGCCGCGTTGAGTCGGATCCGCCGCGGGCTGGTCTACCTCTACTGGGGCGAGGTCGACCGCGCGGGCCACGAGCACGGGTGCGCCTCCTGGCAGTGGGGGCAGGCGGTCGAGGAGGCGGACGCGGCGCTGCGGTCGCTGGCCCGCTCGCTGCCGAAGGACACCGCCTTGTATGTCACCGCGGACCACGGGATGGTCGACGTCCCGTTCGAGAGCCGCGTCGACCTGGCCGCGGAGCCCGAGCTGGCCGCCGGCGTGCGACACCTGGCCGGAGAGGCGAGGGCCCCGCAGGTCCACGTGGAGCCGGGGGCTCTGAAGGACGTGCACGGGATCTGGCAGGCCCGGCTGGGCGCTGCGGCGGTCCTGCGTACGCGCGAGGAGGTCCTGGACCTCGGCTGGTTCGGGCCGGGCGCGGCCCGCGACGCCGTGGCGGGACGCATCGGCGACCTCGTGGTCGCCTGCCAGGGAGAGATCGCCGTCGTCGACTCGCGCACGCAGCCGGCCCGGATCCTCGGGCTGCTCGGTCTGCACGGGTCGCTGACCCCCGACGAGGTGGCGATCCCGCTGCTGCGGGTCGCGCCGGGCGGCGCGCACCGCTGAAAGCCTGCGGTCGGGGGCGAAGGGCGGCCGCGCTCAGCGGGGCCCGCGGGTTCCGAACATGATGTCGTCCCAGGAGGGGACGCTCGCCCTGCCGCGCGGCTTGGCCGGCTTGCGGGTCGAAGGATCGCCCGGAGCTGCGGAATCCTGACCTTCGCTCGCCGAGACGACCTGGCCGAAGGCGCTCCCGGGTGCGGCTCCCGACTCGCCCCCCGACGCGGGTCGCGGCTGGCGTGGCGGTGCGGGCTGGCGCGACGGCGCAGGCCCGGCCGACGGGCGTGCGGAGGGGGGCGGGGCCGACGGGCGCGCGGCGCTCGAGGCAGGGGTGCGCGCTGAGGCGGGACGTGCCGGGTCCGGCGGGGAAGCCGCGGGCTTCTTCCGGTCGCCTTCGGGCGCGGCCTTCGCCGCGCGGGCCTGTGC
>CAKUSI010000257.1 GCA_934678955.1 uncultured Austwickia sp.
GTCGACGTCGGCCTGGACCGGCTTCAGCCGATGGTTGGGCACCGGATAGAACATGCCGGAGCCGATCGCATACTCCTCCCGCAGCGCGGCGGCGAGCCCGTCCCGGTCCTGGGGCACCCGGATCGTGTACTGGTGGTAGACGTGCGTGGCACCCTGCGTCACCGGCGGGGTCACGACGCCGCGCAGGTTCTCGGACAGGAAGGCGGCGTTGGCCTGCCGCTGCGCCGTCCACGCGTCGACCTTGGTCAGCTGCACCCGCCCGATGGCGGCGTGGATGTCGGTCATCCGGCAGTTAAAGCCGACGACCTCGTTGTGGTACTGCTTCTCCATCCCCTGGTTGCGGTAGAGGCGCACCGCGCGGGCCAGCTCTTCGTCCGCGCAGGAGACCATGCCCCCCTCGCCGGAGGTCATGTTCTTGGTCGGGTAGAGGGAGAACATCGCGAAGCACCCGAACGAGCCGACGGGCGCCCCCTGCCACGTGGCCCCGTGTGCCTGTGCGGCGTCCTCGAACAGCCGCAACCCCCGCTCCGATGCCAGCTCCCCTAGGGCGGTCATGTCCGCCGGGTGTCCGTACAAATGGACCGGCATGACGCCGACCGTGCGCTCCGTGACGGCGGCCTCGACGGCGGCGGGAGCCAAGCAGAACGTGTCGGGGTCGATGTCGGCGAAGACCGGCGTGGCTCCGGTCAGGGCCACCGAGTTGGCCGTGGCGGCGAACGTGAAGGACGGGACGATCACCTCATCACCCGGGCCCACCCCGGCGGCGAGCAGCCCCAGATGGAGCCCCGAAGTCCCCGAATTGACCGCCACGCAAGGCCGGCCGAGACCGAAGTGCGTCGAGAACTCCTCCTCGAACGCCCTGACCTGCGGGCCCTGCGCCAACATCCCGCCTCGCAGCACCGCGTCGACGGCCGCGCGCTCCTCCTCCCCGATGATCGGCTTGGCGGGCGGGATGAAGTCGTTCATGAGGGGGCACACTTCCTTCGGGGGCGGGGGCTCCACGATGCTATCGAAAGGCGTTGGGGCCCTTTCGGACCGTGCGAGCGCGCGGCGAGCCGTCGCCCCTTCAGGCCCGACCCTTGCCGACGACCAGGAAGTCCACCTCCTCGAAGCGGGCCGGGTCAAGGGCGCGGCGCCCGTCGACGACGACCTTCACGCCCGGCAGGTCGGCGGCGCCCCAGTCGGCGTACTCCGGGTGGTCCGCCTGAAGGATGGCCACGTCCACGCTCTGGCCAACCTCGTACGGTACGAGCCCGAGATCCCTGAGTTCCTCTGGGGAGTACAGCGGGTCGTGGACGAACGCCTGCGCACCAGCGGCCTGGAGCGCGGCCACCGTCGGGAACACCCCTGAGAGCGCGGTCTCCTTCACCCCGCCGCGGTAGGCCGCGCCGAGGACGAGGGCGCGGGCCTCGGCGAGCGACCCGAGCGCCGCCTGTGCGAGGCCGACGGTATAGGCCGGCATCTCGACGTTCGCCTCGCGGGCGGCGCGGACCACGCTCGCGTCGGGATCGGTGTGGAGGTAGAGGCGCGGGTAGACCGGGATGCAGTGTCCGCCGACCGCGATCCCGGGGCGGTGGATGTGGCTGTACGGCTGGGAGTTGCTCGCCTCGATCACCTGGTAGATGTCGATCCCCCGGCTCGCCGCGAAGCGCCCGAACTGGTTCGCGAGGCCGATGTTCACGTCCCTGTATGTCGTCTCGGCGAGCTTGGCCATCTCGGCCGCCTCCGCCGACCCGAGGTCCCACACGCCGTTGCCCCGCGCCAGGTCCGGTCGCTCGTCGAAGTCCAGCACCGCCTCGTAGAAGTCGCGCGCGGCGGCGGCACCGGCGGGGCTCAGCGCGCCGATCAACTTCGGGTACTTGCGCAGATCGGCGAAGACCCGGCCGGTGAGCACCCGCTCCGGGGAGAACACCGCGTGGAAGTCCTCGCCTTCCACGAGCCCGCTGGTCGATTCCAACAGTGGCTTCCAGCGCTCGCGGGTGGTCCCGACCGGAAGCGTCGTCTCGTAGGCCACCAGCGTCCCGGGCCGCAGCCCACGCCCGATGTCCCGCGTGGCCGACTCCATGGCCCGGAAGTCGGGCACCCCGTCGGCGTCGACGAACAGCGGCACCACGACGACGACCGCGTCGCTGCGCGACACCGCGGCCGCGGTGTCGGTATCGGCCCGGAGCCGCCCGTCGGCCACCACCTGGCTCAGGTACTCCTCCAGGTGGGCCTCGTTCGGGAAGGGGGCCCGACCCGCGTTGACCGACTCCACGGTGGCCGGCTGCACGTCCGCGCCAAAGACCTCGTGACCCTTCATCGCGAACTGCACCGCGAGAGGGAGGCCGATCTTGCCCAACCCGACGACGGTGATCTTCACGGAGGGTCCTCGCTTCATGGATGGGGGAAGGCGTTCTCGCCGTAAGGAACTGCCCGGACGTCAGCGCGAAGCCAGCGGGCGGACGAACGAGTGGCCGATGGCGCTCGACCGCTCCACCGCCTGATCCTAAGCGCCCGCGCCGACGAGCCCTGCCCCAGCCTCGGTGTGTCGGGCACCAGCCGGCGAACCTACAGGCCGGGCCGCCACGACCCGTCCGGCATGTGACGCTCCAGGACCCGCTCGAGGGCCTCGACCGCGCGGGGATCGTACTCATACCCCAGCCCGAGGTAGAGGCGCTCCACCGCGTTGCGCGCCCCGTCCGGTTCGTCCAGACGACCGCCGTAGTCGTCGAAGGCGTTCGCCACCTTGATGATCCGAGCCCCCAAGGGCACTTCCGTCGCGCCCTCCATGACCCGGTGATAGGGCACGCACTGTCGGGCGAGCAGACCCGCGATCGGCTCGGGCGGGGCGGCGTCGCGAACGAGCTGCGCTCCGATGTCGGCGATGCGCTGCTGGTCGGTCGGCGCGGCCTGGACGGTCGCGCCGCGCGGGAGGGGGCGCTTCAGGGCGAGCTGCCCGATGTCGTGGATCATCGCGGCGGTGGCGAGCACCTCGATCTCACGCTCGGGTTGGCGCAGTTCGCGTGCGATCACCCGAGAGGTCTCGGCGACGCGGTCGCCGTGGCCCCGCGCCACGTAGCCCACCACCTCGGGCATGGTGGCCAGCGCGTGCAGCGACTGCCGGTAGGTGTCGCGCACGTGGACGAAGCGGTAGAGCGCGAACTGGGTCAGCCCGAGGAACATGAGCACCAGAGGGATCGCCACCAACCCGAGCACGGCCACGGTCATGGCCACCACGACGGCGGTCGACACCTCGGCGGCTCCGAGGAGGAATCCGCCGCGGACCTCGTCCCCCGCTGCTTGGCGCCAGTTGGTGTGCTCGCTCGCGGAACGGCGGGCCGAACGTAGGGGGGCCTCGATGAACGCGGTCGCGGCGAACGTGACGATCAACGTCAGAGCGAGGACCGATCCCGACCAGTTCCGGCTGGCGATCTCGATCGTGGTCCCTCCGGCGAGGGGCACTTCACGGATGAGCACGGCCGCGAGCGCCACGCTGAAGAGGCGCACGGCGCCGTCCAGCATCACGTCCGGGTCTTCCAGGTCGGAGCCGCCCCGGAAGATCCCGCCGATCAGTTGCCCCACGGCCTGGGTGAGGACGACCTCCGTGCTGGAGCACATGACGTGCGCGTCGGGCAGCTGCGTGGTGGCGGCGAGGGCGAGTCCCCCCGCCGTCGACATGGGCGCGGTGGGCAGCCGGCCCGGCAACTGCACTCGGAACAGCTCACCGACCGTGATGACCACGCCGAACGTGATCAGCAGCGGGAGCGCCCCCGATTCCACTCCGCGAAAACCGGATCCGGGGGTGAGGATCGCGAGGATGACCGTGACCCCGATAAAGGCGACGATCGCGAGGGTCGCCTTGCGCGGGGTCATCGGCCGGCCCTGTCGGCATCGACCACCTCGTCGGCGATGACCTCGGACATGGTCGGCAGCGAGTGGTGCTCCCACAACCAGGAGCCCTCGGACACCGGATCGCTCCACGGCTCCCAGTGCGCCTGCCCGATGTGATCACGCAGGGCGGCCACGACGCGGGAGTCGAGCTGCCCGTCGTCCACGGCTGTGGCGAGCTCATCCAAGGCGTCCTGCACGGACAGGGCCGACACCTCTCCCCGCGTCGTGGTCAGGGCGTCGAACGCGTCGGCCACCGCCAGGACGCGCGCGGTGAGCGGGATCTCCTCCCCCACCAGGCCGTCCGGGTAGCCACGACCGTCCATCCGCTCGTGATGGCTGCGCACCGTCGCCGCGGCGTCCTCCAGGAACGACACGCCCTGCATCACCTCGGCGGCGAGCGCCGGATGCGGCAGGAGTGCCCGGATGTTGGTGGCGGAGGCCCGCCCCGTCCGCTCCTGGTCCGTCTCGCGCAGGACGCCCTTCATACCGACGTCGTGCAGCGCGGCGGCGTGCTCCAGCAGCCGACGGTCCGTCTCGGAGAGCCCGAGCGTGGCGGCGATGCCCTGGCAGAGGCGGTCGACGCGCGCGGTATGCGCCGCGAGGGAGCCTTCCGGCCCGTCGCCGGCCCGCGCGAACAGCGAGAGGATCCGGGCATGCGCGCGCATCTCGTCGCCATACAGGGTGTAGACGAACCGGGCGATGGCGAGCGGCACCGCGATGAGGACGACCGCGACCGGCCCGGCGTCGGCGGGCACCCACAGCACCACGAAGACGAAGGCGATCACGGCGTACGCGAGATAGAGGGGCAGCAGCTCTCTGATGGCTCCCATCAGGACCGCCCGCGGAGCCCCCCCGCTGATCGCGATCATCCCCGTGAGAATCGCCGCATTGGCGCACGTCATGACGAGGTCGGCCGCCACCAGTGGCAGGCCGACCCGCATCAGCAAGGACCCCGGCGAAAGGTCCGCAAGGATCGGGACCAACCCGCCCGCGGCCACGTAGGCCAGGCCACCCAACAGCGCGGTGACCCCGCTCATGGCCCCGTTGAAGACGGGGACGATCGACATCCCGTACTTCCGGTCGGCGACGGCCCACAACAGGCCGAGAACGCCGGCCGTGAGCGGCCCCAGCAACGGAACGCTCGCCAGGAGCACGACCAAGAGGAACGAAGCGCCGGCGCGGCTGGCGGTGAGGCCCTGCACGCGCACGCTGACGACCGCCATCACGGCGATCACGACCAGCGGGACCACGTCCAGCTGGCGCACGGGCGGGGAGAATTCGGCGGCCACGACCGCCAGAGCGACCCACACCGCAGCGAGGGCGCCTGTATAGCAGCGGGGTCCCCACCGATTCCGTGGGGACCCGCTCGCGGCTCGGTCCGGCACGCGCATCAGAATACGCCGGTCAGACCGCGGGCTGTGTGCCCGCACCGCGCGGAGCGCGGCGAACCTCCAACAGTCAGGCAGAAATTGGCTGCCAGCTCCAGATCCGACGAGCAGTGTAGGTAGGCATCATGGTCTCCTGTTCGATCGTCCCGTGGCTCTCGGGACAGTGGGGTGTTCATTGAGGGGTGGCCCTCGTTCGGATCGACGAGGCGAGGGCCCAAGAAGCGACGCCTATGTGCGGTGCCGCGACGTCCAGGGGATGACTATCACCTGAATCAATGGTGGCATTCCGTCCAGCGAATCGCACGCTTCCTGAACCGTGATGGCAATTACTAGACGAAAGTTGGGCGAAACCTCCGTCGTCACCTGACCTGCGCTAGACGAAAGTCGAGATCAGATGTCCTGCAACGGTTTTCACCGCAACAGATCGCCATCGTACCGAAGGCCCCTCAGGGCGCCTTGCTCGCGGTGAGGAGGCG
>CAKUSI010000258.1 GCA_934678955.1 uncultured Austwickia sp.
AGGCGATCGACGGAGACCAGGTCGAGATCTGCGTCGCCGACCGAGGCATCGGACTGCCTCCCGGGGAGGAAGCGCGGGTCTTCGACGAGTTCCACCGGGTCTCCGAACACGCGGCCGGGTACGCGGGCACGGGGCTGGGCCTCGCGATCTGCCGCCGGATCGTCGACCGGCATGGCGGCCGGATCTGGGCGGAGGCCCGACCGGGCGGGGGGACCAGCTTCCGGTTCACGCTGCCCGTCTACGAACCGAGCGGCGAGGCCGGGGACGGCGACGTGGATGCCGCGGACTCCGCGCCCCACGCGGAGGAGAGCGCGACACGCCAGGGCCAGGCGGCGTGGTCCGCTTCCGCCGCCGTCGAGCGCGACGCCACGCGGCGAAGCCTCAGCCAGTAGCCGAGCTACAACGCGTTCGTAAGAACGCCAGCGGCCAGCGGCCAGCGGCTTGCGACCGGCGGCTTGCGACCGGCGACCTCGCGGCTCGTGACTAGAACCCCGGCGGGCCGGGTCCCTCCCGACGAGCCTCCTTCAGGCTCGGGATGAACCGCAGCCAGATCGCTAGCGCGCTCACCACGAGGGCCAATCCGGCGGAGAGCGCGGCGACGGCCGGCCACTCGCCCCGCTGCCAGGCCAGCCCGCCTAGCGCGCCGAAGACGGAACTGCCCAGGTAATAGCAGAAGAGGTACCAGCTCGACGCCTGCCCCGTGCCCCCCACTCCGACGGCCGCGCGCGCGGCGACCCACCCGCTGGCCACCCCGTGCACCGCGAAGAACCCCACCGTGAGCACGCACAGCCCGACGACGATGGCGGGCAGCGGGGAGGCGAGCGTGATCGCTACCCCGGCGACCATGAGCAGCGCGCCCCAGGGGGTCACCGCGCGTTGCCCATACCGTATCGCGAGCGTCCCCGCGCGCGGCGAGGCGACCGAACCGAGCGAGTAGCAGAGGTAGACGAGCCCCGCGACGCCGACGGACAGATGGTAGGGGGCGGACTCCAGCCGGAATCCGATCGCGTTGAAGACCGCGACGAAGCAGCCGAGCGCGGCGCCCCCGATCCCGAAGAGGGCGAGCAACGCGGGGTCGGACAGGATCGCGCGGGATTGCCGGATCATGTGCCGCCAGCTTCGCGGCGCCGGGGTGAACCCGCGGCTGGGCGGCAGGATGGCCGCCACCCCCGCCGCGCAGGCGAGCCCCAGTGCGGCGATGGCGGCGAGCGCCCACCGCCAGCCCGCCAGGTCGGCGACCGCCCCGACGAGGAGGCGCCCGAGCATCGCGCCGAGTGCGGTCCCCCCGACGTAGACGCCCGCGGCTCGCGCCTGGCTGGAGCGTTCGAGCTCCTCGGTCAGGTACGCCATGGCGACCGCGGGCAGCCCGGCGAGCGCGACCCCCTGCGCGACGCGCAGGCTGATGAGGGACGGCCAGCTGGGGGCGAGCGCGATGGCGATCCCCACCAGCGGGGAGGCCACCAGCGAGGCCAGCATGAGGCGGGTGCGGCCGACCACCTCCGAGAGGGGGCCGGCCAGGAGAAGGGCCGCACCGATGCCGAGGGTTGCGGCGGACACCGACAGGGCGCTGCTCGATGCGGACACCTCGAAGTGCGCAGCGAGCAGGGGCAGGATCGGCTGGGTGGCGTAGAGCAGCGCGAACGTGGCGAGGCCGGCCAGGAAGAGCGCCGCAGTGATCCGCCGGTAGGCGGGGCTGCCCAGCCGGTGGCCGGTGCCCGTCGGGATCTCGTGGAGCGCGCGGTCCCGCGGGTCGGCGGGGTCCTGTGCGCTCATGCGGGACATCGTCGCAAAGACGGGCGGGACCCACACGCCTGCCGCAGCCCGGGCGCTCGGGCGCTCGTGGGCCGGCAGGCGGTGGCGGATCGTCGGGCACCTCGCTAGGTTCCTGCGTGTGTTGACGCTGACTCACGCGCCGGTCGCGACGCGGACCGCATGGGTGGACGCGGGCTTCGGGATCGCCGGGGACATGTTCATGGCGGCGCTGCTGGACGCGGGCGCGGATATCGACTTCGTCCGGGGCAACGTGGTCGCGGTGATCGGTGACGCCGTACGGATCGACCGGTCCGCCGTCAGCCGGCGCGGTCAGCGCGCCACGATGGTGGACGTCCGGCTCGTCGAGCGGGATCAGCCCCACCGCGCGTGGCGCGACATCCGGGCCCTGCTGGAGGGCGCCGAGATCGCGGAAGGCGTACGGGCTCATTCGCTGGCGGTCTTCCAGCGGTTGGCCGCCGCGGAAGCCCGCGCGCAGGGGATCCATGCCGACGAGGTGACCTTCCACGAGGTGGGCGCCTGGGACTGCATCGCCGACATCGTGGGCGTGTGCGCGGCGCTGGAGGACCTGCAGGTGCAGCGCCTCTACTCCTCGCACGTGGCGCTCGGTGAGGGGGTCATGCACAGCCACCGGTGCAACCACTCGGAGGACGAGGGCACCGTGCACGTGGGGGTCCACGGGGTGTCGGCGGTCCCAGGATCGGTGGCGTTGGAGCTGTTGTCGGGCAGCCACGTCGCGGCGCGCGCCCTGCCGGTCGGCATCCACTCCACGCGCGGCGGCACGATCGGTGGCGACCGCCCGGTCGGCGAACTCGCGACGATGACCGGGGTGGCCCTGCTCACGTCCCTGGCCGACGGGCCGGCGTGGGGGCCCGACGGGCTTCCGAGCGTTGCGGCGGTCGGCGTCGGCGCGGGACACGACGACTTCCCCCGCTGGGCCAACGTGGTCAGGGTGGTGCTGGGGCCGGTCGTGGAAGCGGTCCCTGGTCGGCATCGGCACTGAGCGTTCGGCCGAATGCTCCGGGAATTCTTTTGCAGTTGTGCAAAGGTCGGCCCGTTGGGTGCCGATAGACCCCACATGAACCCCCTCCGCGCGACCGCCACCCTGATCGGCGTCACCTCTCCTCGCCCCGTGTCCTCCGGGGTCCCGCGCCGTAGCGCCTGACCCAGCAACCCCGCGTCGGCCCGCGCGGGGCCGTCCGGGGATCTCCCCGGGATCGTTCGCGGCGTCTAGTGTGCCGACATGACGTTCCCGTGGTGGTCGGTGATCCCCTTCGTGCTGATGCTCTTGAGCATCGCGATCCTGCCGCTCCACCCCGCCACGGCCCATCGCTGGGAGCAGTGGCGCTTCCAACTGTCCCTGGCGCTGCTGCTCGGCGTCCCCGTGGCGATCTGGGTCATCGCGGCCGGCGACCCGGCGGCCGTCGTCCACGCGATCGTCGAGTACGCCCAGTTCATCTGCCTGCTCTTCGCGCTGTTCGTCGTGTCCGGGGGCATTTTCCTCTCCGGCGACATTCACGCCAGCCCGCGTAGCAACACGACCTTCCTTGCCGTGGGCGGGGGGATCGCCTCGTTCGTCGGAACCACGGGCGCCGCGATGCTGCTCATCCGCCCGCTCCTCAACACGAACACGCAGCGCAAGCACAAGGTGCATACGGTCGTCTTCGCGATCCTCATCGTGGCCAACTGCGGGGGGTTGCTGACACCGCTCGGCGACCCGCCCCTCTTCCTCGGCATGCTGCGGGGCGTGCCGTTCACGTGGACGTTCAACCTCTTCCCGGAGTGGCTCTTCGTCAACGGGATGCTGCTGCTCACGTACTACGCGCTCGACCGGGTGATGTACGCCAAGGAGGAGCCCGAGGCGATCTACCGGGACGAGACCCGGGTGACGCCCCTCGGCCTGCACGGCAAGATCAACCTTCTGTTCCTGGTCGCGATCATTGCGGCCGTGGCGTTCGCTCCCTCGCTGGACCTGCACGCCATCGAGGAGGGCCACGCGTCGCTGGCGGCGTACATTCCCTGGCGCGAGATCGTCATGCTGTCCGCCGCCGCCGCCTCGCTCACCCTCGGCGACAAGCACGCCCGGTACGTCGCCAACAAGTTCACGTGGGCGCCGATCATCGAGGTGGCCTGCATCTTCATCGGCATCTTCCTGACCATGGTGCCCGCGCTGAAGGTGCTGCGGCAGGTGGCGCCCTCCCTGCCGCTCAACGACGTGACGTTCTTCGTGTTCACCGGCTCGCTGAGCTCGGTCCTCGACAACGCTCCCACCTACGTCACGTTCTTCGAGATGGCGAGCACGCTGGCGGGCGAGCCCCGGGTGGCGGGGGTGCCGGAGAGCTATCTCGTCGCGATCAGCCTGGGCGCGGTCTTCTGCGGCGCGATGACCTACATCGGCAACGGACCCAACTTCATGGTCAAGTCGGTCGCGGAGTCCACGGGAGTGAAGATGCCGAGCTTCGGCGGGTACGTGGTGTGGGCGTGCCAGTACCTCCTGCCCACGCTGGCGGCGATGGTGCTGATCTTCATCGCTCCCGCGACCTGGGCGCACTGGCTGGGCTGGGCGGTCGCGGCGCTGCTCGTCGCGCGCGCTGCCTGGTTGATCCGGCGTTCCGAGTCACCGCAGGTCCTGGAGGCGCGCGCGATCAGCGGCGCGATCGGCGATGCCTGACGGTCGCGCATGACTCGTCGCGTCGGGTGGGTCGACGCCACCTTCGGGATCGCGGGCGACATGCTGTTGGCTGCGCTGATCGACGCCGGCGCTGACATCGAGGCCGTGCGGGGCGGTGTGGCGGCGGTGCTCGGCGACGCCGTACGGATTGAAGCGACGCCCACCTCGCGCCGGGGGCAGCGAGCCACGTATGTCGACGTGGTGGCCACCGTCCCGGACTCGACCCACCGACCCTGGCGAGCGATCCGCGCCCTGCTCGAGGCGGCGGACCTGCCGCCGCGGGCCCGCGCGCGGGCCCTGGCGGTGTTCGCGCTGTTGGCGCGGGCCGAAGGGCGGGTGCATGGTGTCCCGGCCGACGACGTGGTCTTCCATGAGGTCGGCTCCTGGGACTCGATCAGCGACATCGTGGGGGTATGTGTCGCGCTGGAGGATCTGGGCGTCGACCGGTTGCGCTCATCGCCCATCACGCTGGGGGAGGGGACCGTGGCCTCGGCGCACGGGCTGCTGCCGGTCCCCGGGCCGGCCGTCCTCGAGCTCCTGGCCGGTTCTGGCCTGCGATCCCGCGCCCTGCCTCCCGGCGGTCGCAATGCTCAGTTGGTGCGTGCTGGGCAGGCGCATCCGATACCTGGCGAGGAGCTCCCCGATGGCTCATACGAGACTGCCGGGGAGCTGGCCACCCCGACCGGCGTGGCACTGCTGGTCGCGCTGAGCTCGGAGGGCGCGTGCGGGGGAGCGGTCGATGTCGGGGGCGAGGCAGCGAGCAAGGACAGCGCGAGGGCCGAGGGCAAGACCCCGAGCGACGCCGCGACCGTACGGAGGCAGTACGGGCCCCCTGCCCTGATCGAGCGCGTCGGCATTGGGGCCGGCCGGAAGGACACCCCGGGCTGGGCCAACGTCACCCGCGTCGTCGTCGGGATGTCGTTGCCCGCCCTGGATCCCGACGCGGAGGCCGGGTGTCTGTCCGGCCGGCCCGGCGCCGACGTCGGGAGGGCGCCGGACATCCGCGCACAGGAACACGCCCCGCAGACTTCAGGCGGCTCTGAGGACCTCATACAAGACCTGGTCGTCCTGGAGACCACCGTCGACGACCTGGATCCGCGGGCCTGGCCGAGCGTGCTGCAGGGCTGCCTCGACGCGGGGGCCCTGGACGCGTGGCTGGTGCCGGCGCTCGGCAAGAAGGGACGCCCCGCGCAGGTGCTGACCGCGCTCATCGACC